>CAYNDC010000047.1:0-8806 GCA_964396085.1 uncultured Clostridium sp.
AGCACGACATCGTGACAGCACTCCTCCAGACCCGCATCGTGGATTATACGCTCGAGGATGCGACGGGCAAGCTGGTGAGCGGTTCCCGCACCGCAGAGAAGTTCATGACCTACGAGTGGACGCTTGTGCGCACCAAGGGCGCCAAGACCTTCGTTGCCGGCTCGGACGAAACCAAGCACTGCCCCAACTGCGGTGCGCCGCTTGACCTCAACCATACGGCCAAGTGCAATTACTGCGGCGCAATCATCGCCGCCGCCGAGTACGACTGGGTACTCAACGGCATCAAGGGCATCTCGCAAAGGACAGTGGGGAACTAAGTCCAGCATTGCCGGAATAGCTAAGCAAACGGACGCTCCTCGCCGGACCGGCGGGGAGCGCCCTTCTATTACGGGGTGCGTTCAGGGTGGGGGGGCAAAGGTCGTCTTGCACTTAAGGATGCTCGCTTTCCTTTGCCCGCTTTTTGCGGAACACCACGTGCTTTTGCATGAAATAGTTGAACGCGAAGAAAACGATATCGATGATGATCTTGGAGAGCAGCTCGCCTAAGCCAAGCGCAGTGAGCGCATAAACCGCCGGTGTGCCCGCGAGCAGCGCGAACGCGACGAGAGCCGCATAAGCGAGGATGTTGGCGGCGCTTGGGCGCGTGCGAAAGACCGTGCGGCAGTTAAGCTCATAGTTCAACACGCTGGAGGCCGCCTTCGACACGGCGAAACTGAGACCGACGCTCACGCTCAGCGAGCATAGGGTGAGGTAGAGCGCGTAATCGACCAGCGTGCTCACGAGCGAGGAGCCAACGTAATTCACAACCCGCGAGAACACGCGGTAGCCATCGCGCAGCGCGTGGAAGTGGGTGGATTTGTTGCCGTCGATGTAGATGGTATCGATCTCCACCTCATGGAAGGGCACCCCCCACGAGGGGATAGCCAGGAGCATGTTCATCTCATATTCATAGCGCTCGCCGGCAAGCGTGACAAGCTCGGGAAACAGGCTTTGCGGTAGGCCGCGAAGGCCTGTCTGCGTGTCGCTCACGCGAAGGCCGGTGCCGGCGCGAAAGGCCAGGCGCGTCAAAGAGTTGCCGGTTTTCGAGCGCGCGGGCATCTTGGAAAAATTCCGCGCGCCGAGTATGATCGCCCCGGGATGCTCCGCCATAGCCTGTGCGATGCGTGCGATATCCTCAGGCGCATGCTGCCCGTCCGCATCCGCGGTGACGACGCCGGGCACGTCCAAGCCGAGCTGCGCAACGTACTCGATGCCGGTTTTGAGGGCTGAGCCTTTTCCCAGGTTGAACTTGTGGTGCAGCACCACAGCGCCCGCCTCGCCGGCACGTTGAAAAATCGCAGAACAGCCGGCGCCCGTGCTGCCGTCGTCCACGACCAAGACGGGAAAGCGTTTGACGAGCGCATCCACGAGCGCTACGAGCTTATCATCCGGCTCGTAAGCCGGTATCAATACCCATGGTTCGATGGAAAGATCCTCCTCCCTGAAATCGGCATTCACTTGTGCGCATTGATTATACTATTATTTACCGCCGTGCAGTACGTTTGCACTAAAATTTACCGTTTTGTCAAAAAGGGCACTTGCGCGCGCTCCTCCCAAAGAGTATTCTACCTTGGCGGGCATATTGCTCGGGAAAGGGTTTTCCTATGAAGGCACGCGCCGCTACAACGATATTGTTTGACATTTTGCTCTTTGGGGCAGTGCTGCTGCTCTTCGCGCTCTTCCATCACGCCTTGCCCACGGAGTATGAGCCGCTTGGCAGCCTCGTCTTGCCCACATCGGCTCCGATGGATACCTCAGCGCCTCAAAACAACGCAAACGCCACAGCCGCGCCGACCCCCGCGCCGGCGCCGGGCGACTTTTCCGCCTCGTTCCCCACGCAGGATACCGGAACGGAGGCGGATGTGAGCTATCAGAGCGACGAGCTTCGCATTGCCATTACCGGGGTGCAGGAGAACGGCGTCGCCTATTTCGTGGCGGATGTTTGGGTGAAAAACATCGAGCTTTTCCGCACAGCCTTTGCGGGCGGGGCGTTCAGCACCGGCGTCACCCAAACCGTGCGAAAAATGGCTGAGGAAAACGGCGCGCTTTTGGCTGTTTCCGGGGATTTCTGCGGCGCGCATAAGGCCGGCGCCGTCATCCGCAACGGCGTGCTTTACCGCGAGGAAAACGGCGATAAGGACGTCTGCGTGCTCTATTACGACGGCACGATGGAGGTAATAGCGGCCGGTGCGTTTTCCGCGAAGGATGTCCTCGCGCGCGGCGCCTGGCAGGCGTGGAGCTTCGGCCCGAACCTGCTCGCAAACGGGAAAGCGCTTGAGACCTTCACGCGCAACAACATCTCCAAGGAGAACCCGCGCTGCGCAATCGGCTATTACGAGCCGGGGCATTACTGCTTGGTGATCGTGGATGGGCGGCAGGTGGGATATTCCGAGGGCCTCACGCTCATCGGGCTTTCGCAGCTCATGGAGTCGCTGGGCTGCAAGGCGGCGTATAACCTCGACGGCGGCGCCACGGCCATGATGGTTTATGACGACGCGCGCGTGAACGCACCCGCGGGCGGCGGACGCGCCTCGAGCGACATCATCTATTTTGCACTTTTTGCGAAAGGGGATTGAACGGCATGAAAAAACACCGCCTCTGGCGCGTCTTAACGCACATGACGCTCGTGCTCAGCGCGCTTTTTCTCACGCTTCTCGTGCTCGATCGCTATAACCCGTCGATGGATTTTATCGCCAGCGATGTTTCAAAGATTTTCCTCTTGGCCTTTGCGTTGTGCGCGCTCGCCTCATCCCTTGCGGCGGCGGTTTTCCTGTTTCGTGAGCGGCGCAGGGAGGGGCAAAAGCGAGAGGGAGCCAAGGGGTAACATTCTAACGAGCCGCCAAACCCCCGCTTGAGATTCGGGCGATCCTCCCCCGATGTATTTGCGATGACCATACGAGGGGCTTCGTAGGGGAGGCCCCCCTTTTCGCAAGGGGCAAAGCGCCCTTAACTACCGCTATGCCTTCTTTTCATCCGTGTACAGGAGCGCCGCGCCGAGCATGCCCGCATCGTTGCCCAACTCCGCCCGAACGATTCTCGCGTGCTCGCGGTAGAAGCTTCGCGTGCGGGTCTTTTCGCGTACGGGGTCAAAGAGAAAGTCGCCTGCACCGCTCACGCCGCCGCCCAAGGCGATCACCTCGGGGTCGAGGATGTTAATCAGCGATGCCGCGGCGTCGCTGAGCGCGTCCGTATAGCGCTCGAGCGCGGCAAGCGCCACAGGGTCTCCCGCGCGCGCGCAGTCGATGACGAACCGGGCGTCGATTTTCTGCTCGTCCCCGCCCGAGCGGGCGGCAAGCAGGCTTTCGGGATGCATCAACGCCGCCTGGCGGCCATCGCGCGCGAGCGCCGAGGCCGCGCAGCGCGTTTCGGCGCAGCCGCGCACGCCACAGGTGCATAGGATTCCGCCCATATCCATGATGAAATGGCCGAGCTCACAGCCGTTGCCCATGCCGCCGCGCCAGAGCTTTCCGTTGATGATGATACCGCCGCCAAGCCCCGTGCCCAAAGTGAGCAGCACAGCGCATCGCGCACCGCGAAACGCGCCTGCATGCAGCTCCGCAAGCGCCGCGAGGTCGGCGTCGTTGCCCAAAAAAACGGGGATATCCGGGAAAAACGCCTGCACGCGCATGCGAAGGGGAAAATCGTGAAAGCCAAGGTTGTAGGCGTTGAGCACCGTTTCTCGCGTGCGGTCGATGCTGCCCGGCACCGCGAGGCCGATGCTCTCGATCGAATGGGGATCAAGCCCTTCTATGAGCTGCCGCGTCATCGCTGCGATGAGCGCGGGCGCCTCGTCCGGACGGCCGCTGGGGAAATCCTCGTCGACGCGGCGCACGAGGCGCAGGGTTTCGTCGTAAAGTCCCCCCGCAATGTGCGAACCGCCAATGTCGAAGCCGGCGTTGAACATGTTAATCCCTTCCTTCCAGCACGGCCTGCGCGTTGCGCGCGAAGCTGTTTGAAGTGTCATAGCCCGTGCGCTTAAGCAGGCTATTGCGCGCCGCAACCTCAATGACGATGGCGAGGTTGCGCCCCGGGCTGACAGGCAAAACGGTTTTGGGCACGCGAACGCCCAAAATCTCCGTCCAGTCCGTGCCCACGCCGAGCCGGTCATATTCGTGGCCGGCCTGCCAAAGCTCGAGATCCATCACGAGCTCAACGGATTTTTCTTCCACAACCGCGCCAACGCCAAAGAGATAGCGCACGTCCACTACGCCGATGCCGCGCACCTCGATGAGGGAGCGCGTGGCCTCCGGCGCACGGCCCACAAGCCGGTTATCCGTCACGCGCGTGAGCTCAACCACGTCGTCCGCAACGAGGCGGTGGCCTTGCTTGATCATCTCCAGCGCGGTTTCGCTCTTGCCAAGGCCGCTTTCGCCGCGCAGCATAATGCCCATGCCGAACACATCGAGCAGAACGCCGTGCAGGAGCGCGCTGGGCGCGAGTTTGCGCGAGAGGCAGTTTGTTATGCGGTGGCCGATGTCATCCGTAAGGGATGGGGAGAGGAACACCGGCAAATCGTACTCCTGTGCGCAATCGATCAGCGCCCGGGGCGGCATGTTGTTGCGCGCGCATATGATGCAGGGCACGCCGTAGCTCATAAAGCGATCCAGGCGTTCGTAGGCTTCCTGATAATCCATGCTGTAAAGGTAATCCATTTCGGAGTTGCCCAGAAGCTGTGCGCGCCGGTGCGCAAAATGGCTGTAGTAGCCGGCCAGTTGCAGGCCGGGCCTGCCGATTTCGGCAGTCTCGAAAACGATGTCGCCCTGCCCGCGCACGAGCACGCTCATGCCGAGGCTTTTTGCAAACGTTTCCGGTGCGATCCTGATTTCTTCTGCCATTGCCCTTATCCTTTCAGTACGATATTGTCGATCAGCCACGCGACCGCATCGTCCACACAGCGCGGCGCAATCACATCCGCGGCATCGAGCGCTTCCCTGTGCGCGTCCGCAACCGCCGCGCCCACGCCCGCCCAGCGGATCATTTCCACATCGAGCAAGTTATCCCCCATCGCGGCGACCTGCTCGCGCGCGAGGCCCATGTGATTGGCAACCCACGCGAGCGCGCTGCCCTTGTGCGCACCGGGGTCGTTGAACTCCACGAAACCGGCTTTTGAACCGGAAACTTTATATTTGCCGGCAAAGCGCGTCTGCAGGGCGGGGATCAGTTCGTCCGCGCGCTCCTTGGTCGTCAGGTAAATGACCTTGGGCACGTTCTCCCAGCGCTTTTTCATCAGATTCGGGTCGACGATGTGGGGAAGATTCAAAAAGCGCATGTAAGCCGCGGCAAAATCATTCTCCCGCTCATAGACCACCGTGTCCCCTTGATAGAGCTGTGCATGCACGCCCAGCTCGTTGGCGAGGGCGAACAGCTCGTGGATGTCCTCGGGCTTGAACGAGGCGGCATGGAGCGTCTCCCCCGTGCGCGTGTCGTAAATGATACTGCCGCCGTAGTTGATGACCGGCCCCTCTATGCCGAGTGTTTTCCAAATGGCCGAGGAGCCAAGATATCCCCTGCCCGTGGCGATGGTAACGAACACGCCGGCCTTTTGTGCGCGGCGAACGGCGGCGAGGTTGCCGTTGGAAACGGCGGTGGCTTGCTTGGTGAGCGTGTCGTCGATGTCGAGGGCAACGAGTTTAATCATGCTTGAGGATCCTCCGTATTGTGAAAAAAGTTATAAACAGCCTGCGCCGCGGGCAGCGTCATTCCCCGGATGGCGGCTAGCTCGTCCACACCGGCCGCCGCAATGGCCTCGCGCGTGACCAGAGCATCGAAGAGCAGGCGCTTGCGCTTCTCCCCGATGCCGGGGATGGCATCCAACTGCGAAAAGAGCGCGTTCTTTTGGTGCAGGCTTCTATGGTAGGTGATGGCGAAGCGGTGGGCTTCATCCCGAATGCGCTGCAAAAGGTGGAGCGCTCCATCGCCGCGCTCAAGCACAAGGGGCTGCTTGGCCTCGGGCAGGTAGATCTCCTCGTTGCGCTCGGCAAGGCCGATTGCGGGGATGTGCGCAAGGTTCATTTCCGACAGCACGCTAAGCGCAACATCGAGCTGCGTGCGGCCGCCGTCTACGACCACAAGGTCCGGCAGGATGGAAAAGCGCTCGTCTGTCCCCGCGCGCGCGAAGCGGCGCGTGAGCGTCTCGCGCATGGCTAGGAGATCATCCCCCTGCGCTTCCCCACGGATGCGGAAACGCCGGTATTCCTTGGGCGCGGGCTTGCCGTTTAGGAACACCACCATGCTCGAAACCGTATCCCGGCCGCGGATGTGCGAGTTGTCAAAGCACTCCATGCGCTCGGGCAGCGCGTCTAACCCGATGATGGCGGAAAGCCGCGCAAGCGCCCCCGCGCCGCGATCCCAAGCGCGCCGCTCTAGCTCCCGCTGCTTGTGGATGATATCCACGCCGTTCTGGCGCGCCAACTCCACAAGCTCGCGCTTTTCGCCCCGCTTTGGGTTTATGAGGGAGACCGCGCCCCCGCGAAGAGCCCTGAGCCACGCCATCAGCTCCTTTGCGCCTTCGGGTTGATCCGCCACGAGGATTTCACGCGCGATGTCGCCGGATTCGCTGTAATATTGCTGCAAAAAAGCGCCTGTGATTTCGCCTGGTGACTCCTGCGCACAGGCCATCGAGAAGTGGCGCGTGCCCACGATGCCGCCGCCGCGTATGAACATGGCGAACATCACAGCGTCCGCCTCATCGCGCGCGAGGGCAAACACGTCGCGCTCCGCGCCATCGGCGCTCATGGCGCGCTGCTTTTCGCCAAGCGCCTCAATGGCGGCAATGCGGTCCCGGCAGCGGGCGGCTTTTTCAAATTCAAGCTTCTCGCTGTGGGCGAGCATGTCCGAGCGAAGCATGGCGAGCACAGGCGCGGTGTCCCCCTCGAGGAACGCGCAGGCGCGCGCGAGCAGCTCGTGATACTCCGCGGGGGAGACGTTCCCCGAGCAGGGCGCGCAGCATTTGCCCAGGTGGTACATCAAACAGGGCCGCTCCCGGCGGGCGATGGCTTTTTTGATATCCTTGCGGCAATGGCGCACGGGAAAATCCTCCGCAATGCAGTCGATGGCATCCCGAAGGGCGATGGCGGAGAGGTAGGGCCCGAAATAGCGCGCGCCGTCGCTTTTGGCGCGGCGCACCACTTCAAAGCGCGGGAACTCCTGCTTGAGGTCGAGGCGAAGATAGGGGAAATGCTTATCATCCTTGAGCAGTATGTTATAGCGGGGCTGCATGTCCTTGGTCATGGCGGCCTCGAGGGTGAGCGCTTCCATTTCGTTGGCGACGAGGATGTAGTCAAAATCCGCAACGTGGCTCACCATCGCGGCCACCTTGGGGGAGCGGTTTTTATCCATGCGGAAATATGAGCGCACGCGGTTCTTGAGGTTGACCGCCTTGCCCACATAAATCACCCCGCCCGCCGCGTCGAGCATGCGGTACACGCCCGGCGCGTTTGGCAAAAGTTTTAGCTTTTGAGCAACGACGTCGTTCATGCATCATATTATAAGAGGACGGCGGGGAAATGGCAAGGCGCACGGGGCGCAACGAAACGCGCCTCCCTTGCGTTATATCAATTAGGACAGGTCTATGCAAATCGCACCGCAGGCATGCAAAAGAGGGAACAGGGGGAACGACGCGTGAAACTACTCAAAGGCATTGCGCTCTTTGCCGCTATCGTCAATGCGCTCCTGCTTATTTGGCTCTGGATTTGCCGCGCGGCGTAGGGCCTAGCGGAACAGGCGCACGCGCTCGCGAAACACGCGGCTGACGACCTCGCACAGCAGCGTTGCGCGCCCGCAGGACAGGTCGTAGACGATGATCGACTCCGGCGCAAGGCCGAGCAAAATGCTGATGAGCCCCTCGCGGCCGGTGTTATCGCAGTTGATGCGCGCACCGCCCGCGCCCGTGAGGGTGCAGCTGCCATCCGCGTTGAGCACGAGGCACACCTCCTTGGTGCGCGGGGATTGCATGCGCGCGAAGGAGGCCAGCACGGACATCAGCTCGAAATAATCCCCCCGCAGAACCAGCGAATCCGCTGCCTTGCCCGCGGCTGCGGTGAACAGGGCCATCAACTCGCGCAAGCGGAAGCACATGAAGCCCTCGAGATTCGTCTCCTTGGAAAGCTCCATGTGGCACAGCAGCTTTTCACGCACGCGCTCGTGCGTCTTCGCGCCCAAAGCGCGCCGGGCGAGCCGCTCCGCTTCGGGCAGCACGACGCACCGCTCCTCGGGGGAAAGCGCAAGCTCCTCCACCGCGCGGGCGATCTCCAGCGACGATGCCTCGCCCAGGAGCACTTCGCCCAACGCATCCGCAAGGTGATAGTAATCCGCGCTCGTTTGAAGCTTTGCAACTGCGCGCCCGCATCCCGCATCGCGCAGATTCACGCCGCCTGCGCAGCGCAGCTTATCCGAGAGCGCCGCTGGGAGGTCAAAACCGTACCTCTGCGTGGTGATTACGTGTTCCTTCATGCATGCCCCCGAAAATCTTCCTGATGCAGGATATTCAACAGTATGCCCGCGTGGGACTGAAATCGCGTTGGAAAACCTAGGGACGAGCGGGGAAAAAGTTTCGAAATTTGGCGGGCGTTGCGGCGTGTGGGCATGCGAGCCCGAACGCTTGACAAATCGTTCGCGCATGCTATAATCTAATGGATATTCCTCGCGGGAGGATGCGGGAAGAGTACTTCGATTCACGATTCGTTCAGAGAGGCGCGCCGCGGCTGGAAGCGCGTCCGGATCAAACGAGGGAAAACCACCCCGTGACTGCGGGCGCGCGGGCGCGATA
>CAYNDC010000048.1:0-1223 GCA_964396085.1 uncultured Clostridium sp.
AGGAGAACGAGCCGCAGATTTGGGACGCCATCAAGTTCGGCACGCTCGTGGAGAATGTGGTGATCGATCCACAAACCCGCACGCTCAATTATGAGGACGCATCCTTAACCGAGAACACGCGCGCGGGCTATCCCGTTGAGTATATTCCCAACTGCGTGATTCCGGGCGTGGGAGCGCATCCAAAGACCGTCATCTTCCTCACGGCGGATGCGTTTGGCGTTTTGCCGCCGATCAGCAAGCTCGATGCTTGCCAGGCGATGTATCATTTCGTTTCCGGTTACACCTCGAAGCTTGCGGGCACGGAGCGCGGCATTGTCGAGCCGCAGACGACATTCTCCACCTGCTTTGGCGCGCCCTTCCTGCCGCTGTCTCCCTCAGTGTACGCGAACATGCTGGGCGAGCGCATCGAGGAGCACAACACGAACGTCTATCTCGTCAACACCGGCTGGGCGGGCGGAAAATACGGCGTTGGCTCGCGCATGAAGATCAAATACACCCGCGCGATGGTCACCGCGGCCCTCGATGGCGCGCTGGAGTCGGCCGAGTTTGTGCGCGACCCCTATTTCAACGTCATGGTCCCCACTTCCTGCCCCGGCGTGCCCAATGAGTTCCTCAGCCAGCGCGCCCTGTGGAAGGATGAGGCCGAATACGAGGCCACCGCGAAGGATTTGGCATCGCGCTTCGTCAAGAACTTCAAGAAATACGCCGACATGCCGCAAAACATCATCGACGCCGGCCCGAAGGAGAATTAAACCGGCCTCAGCCGAGATTCAGCTTTTTAGAAAGCGCATCAAACTTCCCGTGCAGCAGCGCGGGAAGTTTTGTTTTGCCCGCGATGAACCAGGCGAGCTCCGCCACAAGAATGCCCGCAGGCACATCTACAAAAACATGCTGTTTGACCAGCAGCGTCGTGGGCAGCGTGAGAAGCGCCCAGAAGAGCATCGTTGCTTTCATCCATTTGGGTGCGCGCGCCTCACGCGCGACGAGCCGCCAGTTCAGCCAGCCCAAAAAGCAGTGAAGCGAGGGCAGGCAGCGCGAGGGCTGGTCGAGGCCAAAGAGGAATGCCATCACGCGCGCGAAGAAGCCTCCGCCTTCCGTCGCGGGGCGCACATAGGTCGTGGGGAAGGCGAAGTAGATGACGAACGTGAGGCAAAAACCGATCACGAGCGCCGCAGCGTAGCGGCCAAAGCGCTCGCGGGAAAGCAAGGGCGCAAGCAGGTAAC
>CAYNDC010000048.1:1233-8787 GCA_964396085.1 uncultured Clostridium sp.
GACGAAGGCGGGAAGGAAGGGGATGAGCGCATCGATGGGCAGCGTGATATCATACAGGTGCATCAGGGGCATAAAAATCGTGGGGGCGAGGTAAATAAAAAACTGCAGCGCCAATGCCAGTGCGGCGAAGAGAAAGCTGCGCTTGTTGAAAGGGGAGAACAACGTGATTCGTTTTTCCATAATTCCTAGCCTATCCAATTATTTGTGTATTTTTGATGCGCGCGCCGCGTTCACCTCGGCGTATGCATCCCGGTGGAAGAAAGTCGCGACGCGGACAAGGCGCGCGAGCAAACCCGGCGCGCGTTCCATGCCCCCGGCGTAGGGAACGCCCAACTCCTCATACAGGCGATATTGCGCAGGCAGGCGCGCAACGAAGCTTTCGTAATCCCGCGCGGCGTCGGCACTCCAAAAAAGCTCGCCCGCCGCCGCCAGGCGGGGCAGCAGGTTGAAGAAGAGCTTGTTTTCGTCCTCGATCCATTCGCTCCAAAGGCAGCACTCCCCGCCGAGCACGCGGTCTTGCGCGCTCGTACTGAGCCCGCGCGGGAACATATCGTGCTCGTAGGTCTTTTTCAGCGGCGTGAGCGCGTAAGGATAATCGAAATAGAGCGAACGAAAGCCGCTCATGATCGCGCGCCCGCCGGCATTCAGGTGCGCCGCCGTGCGGCGCGTGCTTTCCAAAGCAGGCGGCGTCCAGTGTTCGCTGATGAAGGCGGTTCCGGTCGTGTCAGCAAGGCCGTCGTTCCAGATAATCGCATCGCGGCCGCGCGAGGCTAAATGCTGCCGCAGCCGCTCGAGCATATGCCCTTGCAGCGCGCGCTCGCCGGAGAGCTTCTCCTCCTGGATGACAGCCTGGCATCGGGGGCATTTCTTCCATTCGCGCTTGCCTGCCTCATCCCCGCCCAGGTGGAAATACGGCGCGGGGAAAAGCTCTAACAGTTCGTCGATGAGCGCCTCGAGGAAATCGAAGACTGCCTGGTTCCCCGCGCACAGGATGTGCGAGGAAAAATCCTTGATGCCGTAGGATGTGGAAACGGCCGTTTCGCGCCCGTCGCAGGAAAGCGCGGGATACGCCGCGAGGATGGCCGTCGTATGGCCGGGGACATCGAGCTCGGGCACGAGCATGATGCCGCGCGCCGCGCAATAGGCCACGAGATGACGAATTTCCTGCTTCGTATAAAAGCCGCCGTGGGGCAAGTGATCCTGCACCTCGCCCGCACCGCGCTTCGTGGCGCTCGATGCGCGCCGGGAGCCGATTTCGTTGAGGCGCGGGAAGCGTTCGCTCTCGATGCGAAAACCCTGGTCATCCGAAATGTGAAAATGCAAAACGTTGAACTTATACAGCGCGAGCAAATCCACGATTGTTTCCACGATGGAGAGCGGGAAGAAATGGCGGCAAACATCCAGATGCATGCCCCGCCAGGGGAAGCGTGGCGCATCCTCGATGATGAGATGGGGAAGCTCCTCGCCGCCCAGCAGGAGCTGGCGCAGCGTCGCCGCGCCATAGAGCGCGCCGGAGCCTGTTGAGGCATCGATGAGAACCCCCGCTGCGTCTATGCGAAGCCGGTAGGCCGCCCTCCCGAGAGACGAGTCGAACCGGAAACGAACCGGGCCGTCCTCTCCCGGCCGGAGCGAGGGCAGTAGAGATTGGATTCCTTCGGCCACGGCTTGCGGGAGCGCTCCGTCCATGCAAAACTCCGTGCCCGCAGGTAGAGGAAACCGTCCGTTCTGGCGAACGACGCTCACGGGAACCGGTGTGATCATGCCAAACCTCCCTCATATGCTTCCTCCCATTATAGCGCACTTAGCCCCCGCGTGGTATACTCAGCCCAAGAACCTTCCGGAGGCGCGTATGTTTGACTTCATTCTCAAGCGCATTTTGAGGCTGCCAAAGATCGAGCGGCTCGAAAGCTTCCTCTTCGTCGGCCCGCATCCCGATGATATCGAAGTCTCCTGCGCGCCGACGGTTAAAAAGCTCACGGAGGCGGGCAAGCGCGTGGTCTTTCTCATCGCGACCGACGGGCGCATGGGCAGCACGGATCCCGCGCGTTGGGGAGAACCGCTGGCAAGGCTTCGCCGGGAGGAGGCCGCCGCGTCGGCTAAGCTCCTGGGCGTGAACGAGATTTTCTTCCTGCCCTTTGAGGACGCCGGCGCATACACGGCCGATGAGTGTGCGCGAGCGCTTGCCAAAGAGATCGTCCGCCTCAGGCCGGATGCGGTGTTCGGCCCCGATCCGGACGTCCGCTCGGAGTTTCATGCGGACCATATTAAGACGGGGCAGGCAATCAAGTACGCCTGCTGCATGGCGCCCCATCCGGCGGTGATGGAGAGCCTGGGCTGCAGCGGGAGCCACTCGCCCGCGCTTTACGCTTTTTATAATACGGAGAGACCCAACGCATTCGTGCGCGTCGCCCGGCAGATTCGGCAGCGGGCTGCGGCGCTCGCCTGCCATACAAGCCAGTTTGACGAGCAGGCTGTGCGCCAAATCGCGCTCTATTATCGCCTGCGCTCGATCCGCCTGGGATTGTTTCGGCGGCTTGCCCTGTGCGATGGGTACCGCGCCGTCACCCCCGCGCGCGCGCATTGCCTGCCGGAGGCTTCCAAATGGTAAAAAACCCTGAAAGATTGAGAAATCTTTTGACAATTCATGCCGCGTGGGATATGATAATCTTTGGTCATAAGCTGATATAATTACGGTTAATGATTATATAACAATAGATTATACATGGCGGAGGATGCATGAAGAACGAGTTTGATGTGATCATCGTGGGCGCCGGACCGGCGGGTATTTTCACCGCCCTCGAATTGCTGGATAAGAAGGACGATCTCAAGGTCTTGCTGATGGACAGCGGCAAGTCCATCGCCCGGCGTGCGTGCCCGGCGCGAATCACCGGCCGCTGCGTCAACTGCGACCCCTGCGCCATCATGAGCGGTTGGGCGGGCGCGGGTGCGTTTTCGGATGGCAAGCTCTCCCTCTCGCACGAGGTTGGCGGCAATATCACCGAGTACATCGGCAAAGAAGAAGCGCAGGCGCTCATCGACTATGCGGATTCTGTCTACGTGGGCTTTGGCGCGCCCAACACGGTGCACGGGAGGAACGACCCGCGCGTTTCGGAAATCGCCTATGAAGCGAGCCGGCACAACATCCACCTCGTGCGCTGCCCCGTGCGGCACATGGGCACGGAGTATTCGGCCAAGGTGCTGGGCAACATGTACGACCATCTGATGCAAAAGCGCGGCTTTACCTTCATGCCATCCACCACCGCCAAGGAAGTGATCGTCGAGAACGGCGTGGCCGTGGGCGTCAAGTTCCTCTCCCCCGAGGGGGAGGGCGAGGCCTATGCCGCTGCTGTCGTTGCGGCACCGGGGCGCGGCGGCGCGCAGTGGCTGCAGGATGAGGGCAAGCGCTTGGAGATCGGCATGTCCAACAACGAAGTGGATATCGGCGTGCGGGTCGAGGTGCCAAACTCGATCATGGATCACCTCACCAAGCCGCTGTATGAGGCGAAGCTCGTCTATTATGCGGATACGTTTGAAAACAAGGTGCGCACCTTCTGCATGAATCCCGGCGGTCTGGTGAGCGAGGAGCATTACGAGGGCGGCATCGCCGTGGTCAACGGCCACAGCTATAACGATGAAAAGCTTCGCACCGAAAACACGAATTTTGCCATGCTCGTCAGCACGCGCTTCACGCAGCCTTTCGGCGAGCCCATCAAATACGGCAACTACATCGCGCAATTAGGCAACATGCTCACCGGCGGAGGCGTCATGGTGCAGCGTTTGGGCGATCTTCTCATGGGCAGGCGCACGGACGCCTCGCGCCTTGCCAAGTCCACGACCGTTCCCACGCTGCGGACCGCCGTGGCGGGAGACCTTTCCTTCGTGCTGCCGCACAGGCACCTGACGAGCATCATCGAGGCGCTGCGCGCCATGGATAAGCTCGCGCCGGGACTCTATTCCCGCAACACCTTGCTCTACGGCGTGGAAGTGAAGTTCTATTCCTCAAAGGTCAACGTCGACAAGCGATTCCGCACCCGCGTGCCGGGGCTCTACGCCATCGGCGACGGGGCGGGCATCACGCGCGGACTCATGCAGGCGAGCGTGACGGGTATTTGCGTCGCGCGGGACATCATAGGGAGCGCGAAACAGGATTCGTAAACGACTCCTCGGGCAATGCTGCACAAAGGCGGCCTGCGTGATGATAACGCAGGCCGCCTGTTGATTATGCTTTTGACGATTGCCCGGGGGCTATTCGCTCACTCCTCGATGGTCTCGCCCAACTCGGCGCTCGCGAGCACGCGTGTGGCGTCAGCCTCGGGCAGGGATTCCACGCCCCGCAGCGAGCGCCGGATCTTGCGCGTGCGCGTGCCAATAAGCGCATCGAGGTCGCCATGCACGCGGTCGAGCTGCTTTTGCGCCTTCTCGAGCACAGCCTCAAACGCATCGAACTCGGTTTTGACCGCGCCGAGCACCCGCCACACCTCGCCGCTTCTCTTTTGGATGGCGACGGTACGAAAACCCATCTGCAAGCTGTTGAGCAGCGCGGCCATAGTGCTTGGCCCCGCGACATTCACGCGGAAATCGCGCTGGAGGGTCTCCACCAGCGAAAGCTTCACCACCTCCGCATAGAGACCTTCGGTCGGAAGGAACATGATGGCAAACTCGGTGGTCGAGGGGGGAGCGATGTATTTATCGCGGATATCCTTGGCAAAGCCGCGCACGCGCGCCTTGAGCTGCTCCTGTGCGGCCTTGACGGCCTCAGGCTTGCCGCTCTCATAGGCATCCGCAAGGGTTACGTAGGCATCCATGGGGAACTTGGAGTCGATGGGCAGGAGCACCGGCTCGTCTCCCTCAGCGGGCAGCCGGATGGCGAACTCCACGCGCTCCGAAGAGCCTTTCTTCACGGGCGTGTCGGTCAGATACTGCTCGGGAGCGAGGATTTCCGAGAGGATCGCGCCAAGCTGGATTTCGCCGAGGATCCCGCGCGTTTTCACATTGGAAAGCACCTTGGATAGATCTCCCACGCCCGCGGCGAGGGTTTGCATCTCCCCGAGGCCGCGGTAGACCTGCTCGAGCCGCTCGCTCACGAGCGCAAAGGATCTGGTGAGACGCTCCTCGAGCGTCTTTTGCAGCTTTTCATCGACTACGCCGCGCATTTCATCGAGCTTTTTGCTGTTGTCCTGCTGCATGCTCTGGAGCTGGCGCTCGACCGTCCGGCGGATGTTTTCAAGCTTCTGCTCGTTTTCAAGCGAGAAGGTGTTAAAGCGGGACTCCTGCGTCAGCGATGCGCGGTGCTGGTCGGAAAGCAGCGTTTCGCCCATCGTATATATGTTGCGCCGGGTCGTCTCGGCAAGCTCCTCCCGCATGGCGCGCAGCGCCTCGTCCGTTTCCCGGCGCGTGCGCAAGAAGGCTTCGCCCTCGCTCCTGCGCCGTGCGAGCAGCACCGCAAGCAGCACGATGTTCGCGAGCGCAAGGGCGATGAGCACGATTAAAAGCACCGTTATGAGTTCCATATGCCCTCCTTTATGCGGAAAAACCGGTTGGGGTTCTACTTTGCCTCGAGGTGCAGCTTTTCGAGGAAGCCAACGAGCACATAACCGAGCGCCGCGCCCACCGCGCCCTGTATCAGGTTGAAGGGCAAGTTGACGAGCGCCGCCGCGAAGCTGCCGCTCACGAACAGCCCTTCAAAGAGGAAGTAGCCGCCCGCGATGAAAATGCCGCACCCGGCAAAGCACAGCAGCCGCCACAACCCCTTGAGATGGCGAAGCGCCAAGAGCGCAAAAAGCGCGGCGAGGCCCTTGATGAGCAACGTTGCCGGCGCGTAGAGCGAGTAGCCCAGCACGAGGTCCGCCAAAAGGCTGCCAAGCGCCGCCGCCGCAATGCCCCAAGCGCCGCCCACTGCCGCAGCGGCCGTGTAAACGCCCGCATCGCCCAGGTTGATATAGCCCTGGCTCACAGGCAGGGGAAGAACGATGAGCGTGAGCGCCATGACGATGGCCGTCATGAGCGCCGCACGCACGAGCTTTGCGGTGTTCATCGAATCACGTCCTTTCCGCCGTCGTACTTATCGCGACGGTAGCCGGTTTGCGGATCGATCAGGTTAATCGGCGCTTGCTTCGCGTTGAAACGGGCGATGTTTTCCGCAGCGATCATCACCATGCGATCGAGCGTTTTTTTCAGGTGGAAAAAGCCTGAGACGTGCGGCGTAATCAGGCAGTCCTCGAGAGACCAGAGCCGGTGCTCGGGCGGGAGCGGCTCGGGGTCCGTCACGTCGAGCCCCGCGCGCAATCCCCGGGCTTCGATGGCGTCGGCGAGCGCGTCCTGATCGATGGCACTGCCGCGCCCCACATTCAGCACGATTGCCCCATCGGGCAAGAGGGCGATGCGCTGCGCGTCGAGGATATGCACGGTATCGCCCGTGCCGGGCAGGGCCATCGCCAGCACCTCGGCGCGGGGTAAAACGGAATCGAGCGCGCCCGTTAGCACAAGCTCGTCGATATAATCGGGTTTCACGGCGTCCGTGCGGCGCACGCCGATTACATAAGCGCCAAGCGCCTTGCATTTCCTCGCGAACTCGCCGCCGATGTCGCCAAGGCCCAGCACGACCACGCTCGCCCCCTCGAGGGAGTTGACGCTGCCACGGTCCCGCCACTCGCCCTGGCGTTGGTTGTCACGATATTGGTGCAGCCGTTTGAGGAGAGTGAGCAGCAGCGCGAGCAAATGCTCGCTGATGGCCAGGCCGAACGCGCCCGTGGTGTTGGCGAGCAGGCAGCCTTCGGGCAGCGCGGCGAGGTAGCCGTCCGTCCCGGCGGTGAAAAGCTGAAGTAGCTTTAAGTTCTTCGCGGCGTGAAGCAGCGCGGGCCGCACGTTGCCAAAGAGAATATCGACCTGCGCGAGGTCGGCCTCGGTTACCGCGCCGGCGTCCTTATAAAGAATGGTCGCATCGGGCGCCGCAGCCGCGAGCGCTTGCCGGTGCGCCTCGTCGCAGGGCACCGTCACGAGAATCATTTGTGTCGCCTTGGTCATGACAAGTAATCCTCCGTGTCAAAATTTTCGTATTCCACCCGCGCGAGCATGAGCCCGTGCGGCGGGGCTGTCGGCCCCGCATCGAAGCGGCTGCCGGTACTAAGCGCCTTTTCCATGTCGGATACGCTTCGCCTGCCCATGCCGATCTCCACCATAGTGCCCACCAAAATGCGCACCATGTTGTAGAGAAAGCCGCTGCCGGCCACGTCGTAGGTAACCGCGCGGCCCGCGTCCGTCCAGCGGGAGGAAAAGATCGTACGCACCGTGCTCTCCGGTTCGATGCCCGCCGCCTTAAAGGCGGCAAAATCATGTTCCCCCACGAGGAGTGCCGCAGCCTCTGCCATCGCCGCCGTGTCGAGCGCGCCGTAAACGTGCAGCGCGGTGTTGCGCGTGAAGGGGTCCGCGTGCGGGCTGTGCTGGAGCGTGTAGCGGTAGTGCTTTTTCTTGACATCAAAACGCGCGTGGAATGCCGGCGCTTCGTCGCTCATGGCCACGCGGATATCCGCCGGCAAGCCGACGTTGAGCGCGTAG
>CAYNDC010000049.1:0-8754 GCA_964396085.1 uncultured Clostridium sp.
ACTTCCGGGGCGCCATCGAGCGCTCCGATTATCCGGCGATGATGGCCGAAACCGCCACCAAGGGCGGCTTTACGGAGTTTGGCATGCGCCACATGAGCGCGCACGGGGTCGATCAAAACATCGCCGCGGCCGTGCGCGCGACCTACGAGCGCCTTTTAGGGAAATGATGGGGAAAAGCGCTCATTCGCGAATCTGCCCCGTTCCCCGCACGACGTACCGGTAGCTGCAAAGCTCCTCGAGGCCCATGGGGCCGCGCGCGTGGAGCTTCTGCGTGGAAATGCCCATCTCGCAGCCAAGGCCGAACTCGCCTCCGTCCGTAAAGCGTGTGGAGGCGTTCACATATACGGCGGCGCTGTCGACCTGGGCGACGAACGCTTCGGCGGCGGCCTCATCGGCTGTGACGATCGCATCGCTGTGGTGGGTTGAGTGGCGCGCAATGTGCGCGATCGCACCCGCAAGGTCCTCCACGACATCCACGGCGAGGATATAATCGAGGAATTCCGTATCGAAATCAGCCTCGCCTGCAGGCGTGCCCGCAATATATTCCCCTGCGCGCGAGGAAAGGCGCAGCTCTACCGGCGGCTTCCCGCAAAAGGAACGCGCACGGGTTAGCCGGGCGGCGAGCATGGGTAAAAACTCTGATGCAATATCCGCATGCACGAGGCAAACCTCGCAAGCGTTGCACACGCTCGGGCGGCTGGTTTTTGCGTTTTCCACGATGCCGAGCGCCAGCGCGAGGTCGGCGGAACGGTCCACATAAATGTGGCAGATGCCCGTGCCGGTTTCGATGCAGGGAACCGTGGCGTTTTCCACGCACGCCTGAATCAGCGCCGCGCCGCCGCGGGGGATGAGCAGGTCGATTTTACCCGTGGCGCGCATGAGCTCCAGCGCGCTTTCGCGACTCGTATCCTCCGCGAGGCAGACGGCCGTTTCCGGCAGCCCTGCGGCCGCGAGGCCCGCGCGCAACGCGCCGACGATGGCGCGGGCGCTCCGGTGCGCCTCTTTGCCGCAGCGCAGCACGCAGCTCGAGCCAGCCTTGAGGGCGAGCGCCGCTGTATCCGCCGTGACGTTCGGGCGGCTTTCGTAGATGATGGCGATCACGCCGAGCGGAACCGCCTTCTTGTCGATGATGAGGCCGTTTGGCCGCTCGATGTGCGTGAGCGTACGGCCTATGGGGTCGGGAAGAGCCATGAGCGCGCGCATCCCTTCCGCCATGCCCGCAATGCGTCCCGGTGTGAGCAGCAACCGGTCGAGCATCACTTCGCTCAGCTCGGCGCGCGCGGCTTCCATGTCCGCCGCGTTCGCGGTGAGGATAATCTCCTGCGCATCTGTGAGCGCCTGCGCCATCGCCTCGAGCGCGTTGTTTTTTACCTGCGCCGAAGCGCCGGCCAGCGCACCTTTTGCGCGGTACGCATCCTCGATGATGTCCCTTGTCGCCCTCATGTCGGTTTCCTTCCTAAAAATCTGGTGCCGAGCGGCTTACCCGCTACGATGTCGTAAAGCTTATCCGGCGCGTCCCCATTGGCGATGACCATGTCCGTCCCGGCCTCGGTTGCGATTTTTGCCGCGCGCAGCTTCGTTGCCATGCCGCCGGAGCCTAACGCGCTCATGCTTGCACCGGCGAGCGCTTCGATTTCCGGCGTGATTTCAACCACCTCGGGAATGATTTGCGCGGCGCAGTCGCAGTGCGGGTCGGCGGTATACAGTCCGTCGATATCCGAGAGCAGGATGAGCAGGTCCGCTTCCACCAGTTGCGCGACAATGGCCGAGAGCGTGTCGTTCTCGCCAATGGTGTTCTCCACGCCGATTTCGTCCGTGGCAAGCGCGTCGTTTTCGTTGATGATGGGCAGCGCGCCAAGGGCCAGCAGCCGTGCGAGCGTATTTTTTACGTTAGCGCGGCGCACGGCATTGTGGATATCATCCCCGGAAAGCAGCACCTGGGCGACCGTGTGGTTATATTGGGCGAAGAGCCGGTCGTAGATATACATCAGCTCGCACTGCCCAACCGCCGCCGCTGCCTGTTTGGTAGGCATGTCCGCCGGTCGCCCGGGTAGCATCAGCTTACCGACGCCCAAGCCGATTGCTCCTGAGGAGACGATCACAAGCTCGTGCCCGGCATTTTTTAAATCGCTGAGCACTTTTACAAGCGCTTCCGCGTGGCGGATATTGAGCCGTCCCGCCGCATGCGCGAGGGTTGTTGTTCCAATTTTGACGACGATAATCATGCTTACACTCCGTTAAAGGCTATTGAAAATGACAGGATGCCGGGCGCCTTTGACCCGAGGATAAACGCATTCCCCAGCGTTGGAAGTTCCCCGGGCGATGTTCGTATGCTGCTTGATGTGCAACCTCGCATACATCGGCGGCCCTCTCGGTAGAGAGGGCCGCGCGTGGAGAACCCCTTAAACTTAAAGCGCTTCGATGATTGTAGCCACGCCCATGCCGCCACCTACGCACAGCGTCGCAAGGCCATATTTGCCGCCGCGGCGTCTGAGCTCATAGAGTAGCGAGACGAGGATGCGGCAGCCGGAAGCGCCGATTGGGTGGCCAAGCGCGATCGCGCCGCCGTTGACGTTGACCTTTTCCGCGGGCAGGTTCAGCTCGTGGGCGACGGCCAAGCACTGCGAGGCAAAAGCCTCGTTGGCCTCGATCAGGTCGAGCCGGTCGATCGGCATGCCGGCCTTGGCGAGCGCCTTTTTCGTGGCGCTGATGGGGCCGATGCCCATCACGGAGGGATCGACGCCTGCGGAGGCGGAGGCGATGTAGCGCGCAAGCGGCTTGACGCCGAGCTCGCGGGCTTTCTCCGCGCTCATCACCACGATGGCCGCCGCCCCGTCGTTGATGCCCGAAGCGTTAGCGGCCGTGACGGTGCCGCCCTCCGGTTTGAACGCGGGCTTGAGCTTCGAGATGCTCTCAGCGGTGACGCCCGCACGCGGGAACTCATCCACCTTGAACTCTACGATATCCTTTTTTACCTTAATAGGGACGGGGACGATCTCCTCGTCGAACCTGCCGGCATTCTGGGCGGCCTCGCATTTTTGCTGGCTCATTGCGGCAAACGCATCCTGCGCCTCGCGCGTGATGTTGAATTGCTCGGCTACGTTTTCGGCGGTCATGCCCATATGATAATCGTTGAATGCATCCCAAAGGCCGTCGTGTACCATCGTGTCGACAATGGTGCCGTCATTCATGCGGTAGCCAAAGCGTGCTGAAGGCAGCGCATAGGGCGCGGCGCTCATGTTTTCCATGCCGCCGGCGATGACGACATCCGCCTCGCCCGCCTCGATGAGGGCGGCCGCCAGGTTGATGCACTTGAGGCCGGAGCCGCACACGTTGTTGAGCGTGAGCGCGGGGACCTCGACGGGGATGCCCGCCTTGATGGCCGCCTGGCGTGCGGGGCTTTGGCCAAGTCCGGCCTGGAGGACGTTGCCCATGAGCACCTCATCCACAACGTCAGGCTGAATGCCCGCGCGGCGGATGGCTTCCCTGATAACGATAGCGCCCAGCTCAACCGCGGGGACGTTCGTCAGCGCGCCGCCAAACTTGCCCAGTGCCGTGCGGCACGCGCCTGCCAGTACGATTTCCTTTGCCATTTTCCCTCTCCTTTAATTTACATTCGATTTTTAAGCTTCGCAGTTGCCTGTGAGCAAAATCTCGAGATCCATCGGTTTCAGATTGGGCGAAATATGAAGTTTCGCCTCCGTTGCGGCCTGAATCTCCTCGAGCGTGAACTCCGGGTTATATTCGGCCAGTTCGATTCCGTGCTCCGTGATGTACATCACGCCCATCTCGGTGACGATCATGTCCACACAGTGGACAGCCGTATAAGGAAGCCGGCATTTTTCAAGGATCTTCGGCGCGCCTTTGGCGGTGTGCTCCATCGCCACGATTACCTTTTTGGCGCCTACTAAAAGGTCCATCGCGCCGCCCATGCCGGGCATGCGCTTGCCGGGGATAATCCAGTTGGAAAGGCTGCCCTCGGCGTCTACCTCGAGTCCGCCAAGCACGACCGCATCGATATGGCCGCCGCGGATGAGAGAGAAGTTGAAGGAGCTATCCACGAACGCACCGCCGTAGCCGATGGTCGCCGGCCTGCCGCCCGCGTCCACAACGTGGATGGGGTCCGCCTGCTCCGGCTTGGGCGTGGGGCCCTGGCCGACAATGCCCAGCTCCGAGTTGACGGAAATCTGAACGCCTTCGGGCAAATACGAGGTGCACAGCGTGGGCAGACCGATGCCGAGGTTGACGGTCATGCCATCTGCGAACTCCTGTGCGACGCGCTTTGCGATAAAGGGCTTGATTGCGTTTTTATCCATGTTATTTCGCCTCCCTGACAACGATGTAATCGATGAGCACGCCCGGAGTTACGATGTTCTCCGGCTCGATCTCGCCGACTTCGACCAATTCTTCCGCCTCGACGATGACGACCCTCGCGGCCGTCGCCATTACCGGGTTGCAGTTGCGGGCGCTTCCCTTATACCAACAGTTGCCCATCCGATCGACCTTATATGCATTGATGAGCGCAAAGTCCGCCTTGAGCGGCTTCATCACGAGGAAATCACAGCCGTCGACGGTGATTTTGCTTTGCACGAGGGGACTGTCCTCCACGAGAGTTCCCACGCCCGTGGGCGTGACGACCCCGCCTAAGCCTGCGCCGCCCGCGCGGATCATTTCCACGAAGCTGCCTTGGGGAACGAGGTCTGCGCGTAGCTTGCCCTCGGCCCAAAGCTGGGTGGCCTCGGGGTTCGTGCCCAGGTGGCTGCCGATGTAGCCTTCCATTTGGCCTGTGTGGATCAACTTCGCCCAGCTGTAATAATCGCTGCCGTCCGGACCGTTGAGGATGGATGAGTCGTTGATGATGGCATGGAAGTTGCCCTTGTCGGTTTGCGCGAGCGCGCCGATAATGTCCAGCGCGCTGCCACACCCCATAAAGCCGCCCATCATGATCGTCGCCCCTTCGGGGATCATGTCGGCGGCCTGCTGCGCGGTGATGACTTGTTTTTTCATGGTGTGATTTGTTCCTCCGTCGTAATGTGCTTAAGCTGCACGAACATGCAGCATCCATACGAAAGCGCCCGACCACGAGCTCGATGTCATTCTACGCCAATGTTTCTGTAAAGTCAAACGTAGTGTGCTACTTTTTGCTTATTGGGTTTTCATGCTCAAAAGGGCGCGCGCGATGTCGAATTTAAGGCTTGTATATTTGGATTCCGCCGGGATTTCGAGCATCACGAGCACCAGCCGCGCATCCTCCTGGGATACGCCCACGCGGTAGCCGACAAACCACGAAATCTCACGGCTCTTGTCGTTGCCGATTTCCGCCGTGCCGGTCTTGGCGGCAACGGTGCAGCCCTTGACCTTGAGCTTCTGGCCTGTGCCGTTGATGGTGGGGTCGACGACGTCCTTGAGCATGGGGGTGATGATGTCTATGGCGCTTTGGCTGATGACTCCGGTTTTCCAAACGCTGCTTTGGTGGGCGGAAACCTCCACCGAGCGGATACCCTCCTCGCGGCGCACGCTCTCCACCACATAAGGCTCCATGATGTTCCCGCCGTTGGCGAGGGCGGAGAACATGGAGGCGAGCTGCAGCGGCGTCACGAGGATCTCGCCCTGGCCGTAGCCGCTGTCCGCAAGCAGTTTGTAGGTTTTTTCAGACTCCTCGTTGGCGAGCTGCGGCGTTGCCACGCCGATGTCAAAGGGGATCGCCTGGGTAAAGCCGATGCGCTCCATATAACCCATAAAAGCATCCCAACCCGTCATGAGCGCGCAGTTGGCGAAATAGATGTTATCCGAGTGGATGAGGGCTTTGCGCATGTTGAGGTAGCCGCTGATCGGATAATCGATGTGCGTGCGCTTGATCGGCGACCAGATCCATGTGCCGTAGCCGGTGGGTTTCCAGTAATCGTCGTCGATCTGGGATTCGTTAAAGGCGTAATTTTGGTCGAGCACGCCAAGGTCCAGCACCGAGGCTGCCGTGAAGGCCTTAATCGTGGAGCCTGGCGGGTAGAGACCCTGCGTAGCGCGGTTGATCAGCGGCTTTGCGGGGTTGTTGAGCAGCGCGTCGTAATTCTCTTTGGAGATGCCGCGTGTAAAAGAGTTCAAATCGTAGCTGGGATACGAGCACATCGCCTGCACCGCGCCGGTATTCGGGTCGAGCACGATGACGGAGCCCGCAGTCGTATCGCCAAAGAGCACGAGGTTCATGACCTCCTCCGCGCGCCGTTGCAGCTCGATATCGATCGTCAGGTCCAGATCATAGCCGTTTTGTGCCGCACGCCGGTAGAGGGTCTGGCGGTTGGTGCCCTCGGCCGTGAGGATATAGGCCATCTCGCCATCCGTGCCGCGCAGCATTTGCTCGTACTGCTTCTCCAACCCCAGGCGACCGATGATGGAATCCGCCGTATAGAGGCCGTCAGCCTCGCTCCTGCCCTCGTTGAGGGCGGCGAGCGTTTCCTCAATCGCCTCAGTACTGGCGCCGGGGACGCTGCCCACGTAGCCGATGAGATGGGCGAGCAGGCTTTTTTCGGGGTATTCCCGGTTTAAGCCGTAATTGCCCGCGTCGACGCCCACGCCCGGGATACCCAGCAGCTGCTCCTTGACGGAATCGCTCAACTCGTCCGAATAGAACTGTTTAAGGATTGCAACATCGTCGTATGCCTTGGTGAGGGCTTTTTCAACCGCCTCTGGCTTCATGCTCAGCAGGGCGGACACCTGGGAAACAAAGAGTGCCTCATCTTCGATTTTAGAGACCGTCGCATAGACGGAGACCGCGCCCACGGTGGCCGCCAGCACGTCGCCGTCGGCAAGGATTTCCCCGCGCTTGGCGGAGAGCTTCGCCACGCGCACCGTGTCGCCCCACTCCATTTCGGGGAAGATGAGCGCGGGGGACCAGGCGATGCGCCAGGCGCCTCCCTCGCGGCGGGCGGTAATCCGGAACTCATTTTCGAGGTTTCCCGTATAAGCGGAAACATAAACGGCTCGGTAGGTTCCGGCGCACAGGATGTCGCCCCCCTCGCAAACAAGGTCCGAATAACTCAGCGATGTGATCTCGAGCGCATCAAAAATGTTGGTGTACTTGTCAATAAATTCCTGTAGCCCGATTCTATTCGCTTTGACCTCATCCGTTTCATTGCGCGTGCGGGCGCTTAGCATGTCCCAAGCAGCGGAATAATCGCCTGCGCGGATTGCCTCGAGATAGGCGATGATTGCCGCCTCTCCCATATCCTTTCGCGCCGCTTCACATCCCGTGAGGGCAAAGGAAAATGCGCAGGCAACAACGAGCAGCAGTGAGATGAATCTTTTCATTGGCATGTCCTTTCAGCTTACGGTTCCATTATATATGCACGTGACAGAAAATGTAAATCCCGCCGCGCAAAGCGCCACAATTCATTCATTTGACACACAGCAGGGCATTCCCGTATAATACCCGCATGAAAAGACCTGGAAGAACCCGAAGGTTTTGGGCAAAAATTAAGCCCGAGCTGCCCGGCGGAAGCTCGTGGCATCAGGTTGCGGCCGACGTTGCGGTAGGCTTGTGCGTGCTCGCGGCGGGCGCGTGGCTGCTCGTTTCGCTCTTGCTGCCCGACCCTCGCGTTTCGCTCACGCTCACGGTGGAAGGCACGCGCATTTCCTTGTCGCTGATGCCGGGCGGAAGCGTTCAGGACGCTTTAAAGGAAAGCGGCGTTTTGCTGCGCGAGGGGGACAATCTCTCCCACGCGCTGGATGCCCCGCTTGAGGATGGCATGGAAGTCGTGCTCACGCGTGCGTTTCCCGTTGCGGTGCGCACGCAGCACAGCATCACCGTGCTCAACATGTGTGAAGGCACGGTGGGGGATGCGCTGCGCGAAGCAGGCGTCGCTGCGGATGTGAACGACGAGCTTTCCGCATACGCCTTTGTGGATGTAAGCGCAGGGATGCAGATCGTCCATACCGATGTGCAAACGATGTACACGACTTCCTACAAGACCCTCAATTACAAAGAAGTCGCCCAGTACGACGAGAACGTCTACAACGATACCGAGCCCGTTCTTATCCAGTCCGGCGAGGACGGCACCAAGCAAGTGACGCAGCGCTTGGTCATCAAGGACGGGGTCGAGGTTTTGCGCGAGGTGGTCGACCAGGTAGTCATCACCCCGGCAACCAGCGAAATCTATAAATACGGTACAAAAATCCATTACATGACCAACTACTACGGCGATGAGCGCATCTATAGAAAGAAACCTGTCGCCGGCAAGGACGGCTGGGTCGAAATGAAGATGGATTATATCACCGCCTACGACAGCGGAAAGACGACCGCCACGGGCACCAGGCCTAAATTCGGCACTATCGCGGTGAGTCCGCGCTTCATCCCCTATTATACGGAAATTTGGGTGCCGGGCTACGGCTACGGCAAGGCGCTGGATACGGGGGCATTTCGGAATTACACAAACCCGGATGGCTCCTACGTCAATCAGCTCGACCTGTTCTTCGTGCGAAAGAGCGACGCCACACGCTGGGGCCGCAAGCGAAACGTAACCGTGCTGGTTAAGCTGGGCTAATATGGATGCACGGGGTATCAAACAGCAGCTGGGGGAGCTTTGCCTCACGCCTAATAAGGCGCTGGGGCAGAATTTTTTGGCCGATGGGGATGCGGCACGGCGCATCGCGGAGGATATTTGCGCCCCCGGTCTGCCTGTGCTGGAAATTGGCCCCGGCCTTGGCGCGCTCACAGGGGAGCTTCTCGCGCGCGCCCCGCGCGTATTGGCTGTGGAGCTC
>CAYNDC010000050.1:0-8638 GCA_964396085.1 uncultured Clostridium sp.
CAGTGGGGGACGATGCTCTTCAATCTGGAAAAGAGCGAGGTCGTCAGCTTCCTCATCTCCAACGCCGTGTATTTTTGCGAGGAATATCACATCGACGGCCTGCGCGTGGATGCGGCAAGCTGCATGCTCTACCTCGACTATGGCCGGCGCGCGGGGGAGTGGATCCCCAACGAGGAGGGCGGCAACGAGAACCTTGCCGCGGTCTCGTTTTTTCGCGAACTCGCGCATGCGCTCAATAGGGAGTGCCCGGGTTCGTTGCTCATCGCGGAGGAAAGCACCGCCTTCCCGCTCGTCACCGCCCCGCCGGAAGACGGCGGCCTCGGCTTCAACTTTAAATGGAACATGGGCTGGATGAACGACACGCTCTCCTATTGCAAGGTGGGCAGCGACGCGCGCAAGTTCCATCACGACAAGCTCACATTCTCCATGTGCTACGCTTTTTCGGAAAACTTCATCTTGCCCCTTTCACACGATGAAGTCGTTCACATGAAAAACTCGCTCATCGGCCGCTTCCCCGGTTCCTATGACGATATGTTCGCGCAGCTTCGCCTGCTTTATATGTACCAATACGCGCACCCGGGCAAGAAGCTCCTGTTCATGGGCGGCGAATTCGGCCAGTTTTCCGAATGGAACTTCCGCCGCTCGCTCGATTGGATGCTGCTGGACTTTCCCCAGCACGCGTCGCTGCGCGAGTTCGTCAAGGCGCTCAACCACTTTTACCGCAACGAGCCGGCGCTCTTCGAGCGGGATGACGGCTGGGCGGGCTTCGAGTGGCGAAGCGTGGATGATTCCGCACACAGCGTGCTCGCCTTTTCCCGCAGGGACGCCTCCGGCGCGGAGCTGCTGTGCGTGTTCAATTTTACCCCCGCGTCGCACGCAGGCTACCCCGTTCGCCTGCCGTACCGCGCGCGGCTGAGCCGTGCGATGTCCAGCCGCGCAGGGGCTGAGGGCAGCGTTTCCATCCAGGCGCACGCGGGCGGCTGCACCGCGCGCATTCCGCTGGGGCCGTATGAGGCGCTCTGGTATTACGTCGATATCATTCCCTGAATCCAAAGGATAAAGGAGGTCGAGCGATGATGAAAAAGAAGATGATCGCCATGCTGCTCGCAGGCGGTCAAGGGTCCCGGCTGGCTGTGCTTACCAACCGCACCGCCAAGCCCGCTGTGCCGTATGGCGGGAAGTACAGGATCATTGATTTTCCGCTCTCCAACTGCGTGAACTCCGCCATCGATACGGTCGGCGTGCTCACGCAGTATGAGCCGCTGGAGCTCAATGGGTATCTTGGCAACGGCAGCGCGTGGGATCTCGACCGCAACACGGGCGGCGTGTACGTGCTTCCCCCGTATGTGAGCGGCACCCGGGGCGAATGGTACTCCGGCACGGCCAATGCCATTTTTCAGAACTTCTCCTTCATCGAGCGCTATTGTCCGGAGTACGTGCTCGTGCTTTCGGGCGACCATATCTACAAGATGAACTATGATGCCATGCTCCGCCATCATGTCAGCATGCAGGCGGATGCCACCATCGCCGTGCTCGAAGTTCCCCTGGAGGAGGCGCACCGCTTTGGCATCATGGAGACGGATGACCAGGGCATCATCACCCAGTTTGCGGAAAAGCCCAAACAGCCCAAGAGCAACAAGGCGTCGATGGGCATTTACATCTTCAATACGGATATCCTTAAAAAATACCTCACCCAGGACGATGCGAACCCCGATTCTTCGCACGATTTCGGCAAGGATGTCATCCCGTGCCTCTTGGGCGAGGGCAGGCGCCTCGCGGCCTATGCATTTCGCGGCTATTGGAAGGACGTTGGCACCGTGAAAAGCCTGTGGGAGGCGAACATGGACCTCATCAACGACCGCGCCAGCCTCGACCTCAACGATCGCGAGTGGCGCATCTACAGCCGCAGCCCCATCATGCCCGCGCATTACATGGGCGCCGAGGCTTCAGCCAGGAGCTCGCTCATCAGCGAGGGCTGCGACATCGAGGGCTCGGTGGAAAACAGCGTGCTCTTCACGGGCGTTCGCGTGGGACCGGGGGCTGTCGTCACGGACTCGGTGCTCATGCCCGGCGCGCGCATTGGCGCGAACGCCACCGTCAAAAAAGCGATCCTCGGGGAGGATGCCATCGTCGGCGCGGGCGCTTCGCTGGGGGACGCGCGCAATGAACAGGACCCGCCCTACGACACGTCGCTCACCGGCGATATCACGCTCGTTGCGAGCGCGACGAGCATCGCCCCCTTCGCGCGCGTGCCGGCGGGCATGATTGTCAACAACGATTTCACCGGGGAGGAGGATGCTGAAAATGAAGGATAACGCCTTTGGCCTCATCTATACGGGGGAAGCCAACATGCAACTGCGCGAGCTGACCTACTCGCGCTCGGTCGCGGCGGTGCCCTTTGGCGGGCGCTACCGCTGCATCGATTTTCTTTTGAGCAACCTCGTCAACACCGGCATTGCCAACGTGGGCGTCATCACGCAGAAAAACTACCATTCCCTCATGGACCATCTCGGTTCGGGCAAGGAATGGGACCTGCATCGCAAGCGGGACGGGTTGTTCATCTTGCCGCCCTTTGTCACGAGGGATAATACCGGCATCTACAACGGCACCATAGATGCCATCCGCTCCGTGCTGGGGTATGTGCGCCGCAGCGCGCAACGCTATGTGGTGCTCATGGGCAGCCACACCATATACAACACAACCTATACGGGTTTGATCGAGCAGCACATCAACACCGGGGCGGATATCACCATCATGTACAACGACGTCACCGCCTTTGACCGCAACGACCAATTTGACGATTTGCGCCTGACGCTCGATGAAAAAGGCCGCGTGTACGATTTGCAGATCGATCCTTACCGGCCGCTCACGCCAAGCCAAAGCTGCGACGTGTTCGTGCTGGAAAAAACGCTGCTCGAGTACCTCGTCGAGGAGGCGGCGGCGCACTCGCTGACCGATTTCGTGCGCGATGTGCTGGTGAAAAACGTCTCCTCGCTCAAGCTCTACGGCTATCGCTACGATGGCTACGTCGCGCGCATGAATTCGCTCTCGAGCTTCTTCTCGCACAACATGGCCGTGCTCGAGCGGGATGTGCGCGCTGATTTGTTCAACGCGCGGCACCCGATTTACACCAAGGTCAAGGACGAGGCGCCCGCGACCTACGGCCCGAAGGCACAGGTGAAAAACTCCCTTCTGGCGGATGGCTGCATCGTCGAGGGCAGCATCGAGAACTGCGTGCTCTTCCGCGGCGTGCACGTTGGCCCGGGCAGCGAGTTGAAGAATTGCATCGTCATGCAGGCCAGCGACGTGCGCGAAAACTGCTCGCTCGATTACGTCGTGCTCGACAAGGGCGTCACCGTGCGCGCGGGCCGCAAGCTCGCGGGCTACGAGAGCTTCCCCATCATCATCCGCAAGGGCAGCACCATATGAGCGCCATGAAAAAGGGGAGTAAAAAACCAAGCGTTCTGCTCGCCGCCTCCGAATGCGTGCCCTTTGTGAAAACCGGCGGCCTTGCGGATGTTGCGGGCGCGCTGCCCAAGGCGCTTGCCGCCCAGGGGTACGATGTGCGCGTCGTCCTCCCGCTTTACAAGAAAATCCGCGCGGCCTACGGGGAAAGCCTCGCGCATGTGGCGGATTTTCGCATGCGCCTTGGCTGGCGCGAGCAGTATTGCGGCGTGGAGTCCCTTGTGCGCGAGGGCGTGACGTATTATTTCATCGATAACGAGTTTTATTTCGGCCGGGATTATATCTACGGCGTGTTCAACAGCGAGGAAGCGGAACGCTTCGGCTTCTTTTCAAAGGCCATCCTCGAGATGATGGACAGGCTCGCGTTTTATCCGGATATTCTGCACCTCAACGACTGGCAAACGGGCATGGCGGCGGCGCTGTTGCGCACGCAATATGCAAATCGCCCCGCATACGCCTCCGTCCGCACGCTCTTCACCATCCACAACCTGCGCTTTCAGGGCGTGTTCGAGCGCGGTTTCGTCGACGAGCTTCTCGGCTTAGGCCCCATCGCCTTTGATCCGCTCGCGCTCGAATACTGCGGCAACGTGAGCTATATGAAGGGCGGGCTCGTCTTTTCCGATGTCGTCAACACCGTAAGCCCCACCTATGCCAAGGAGATTCAAACCCCCTTCTTCGGCGAAACGCTCGATGGGTTGCTGCGCTCTCGTGCGGCAGATCTTTCGGGCATCCTCAACGGCATCGATACCGGGGAGTTTGACCCCGCGGCGGACCCCGCGCTGCCTGCGCACTTTTCGCTGGGCAGCATGGAGGGGAAAGCCGTTTGCAAGGCCGCACTGCAAAGCGAACTCGGCCTTGAGGTACAGCCGCGCGCGCCGCTTCTTGTGATCGTCTCCCGCCTGAGCGGGCAAAAGGGATTGGACCTCGTCGAGCGCATCCTTTTCGAGATGATGGATACGGGCGTGCAGTTGGCTGTGCTCGGCACGGGGGAGGCGCATTACGAGGGTTATTTCCGCTGGGTCGAAAAACGCTTCCCCGGCCGTGCGGCGGCGCGCATCACCTATGATGAATCCCTCGCGCGGCGCATCTACGCAGGCGCGGATGTCTTTCTCATGCCCTCGCTCTTTGAGCCATGCGGCCTCGCGCAGATGATCGCCATGCGCTACGGCACCGTTCCCATCGTGCGCGAAACCGGCGGGCTCAAGGATAGCGTCAAAGCCTACAACCGTTATGAGGATACCGGCACCGGCTTCTCCTTCCTCAACTACAACGCGCACGAGCTGCTCTATACCGTGCAGCAGGCGGTGGCCTATTACCGCGACGATCCCGCGCTGTGGGAGCGCCTAACTGCGCGCGCCATGGCGGAGGATTTTTCCTGGCAGGGACGCGCAGGGGATTATGAGAAGATATACCGGAAGCTGGCAACGGCCAAGTGATCGCCAAACGGCTCCGCGGCAGCGGCTGCGCATTCACGGCGATGGCCATTGGCTAAACCGGAGGTTTTATGAAGTATGTGATGGCGCTCGATGCAGGCACCACCAGCAACCGTGCGATTCTCTTCGACGGCTCCGGCCGTGCGGTATCCAGCGCGCAGACTGAGCTCACGCAAAGCTACCCCAAGCCCGGCTGGGTCGAACATGACGCCATGGAAATCTGGGCGACGCAACTGGGCGCGGCGCGCATGGCGATGGCGCGTGTGGACGCCACCGCGGCGGACATCGCCGCCATCGGCATCGCCAACCAGCGGGAAACCACCATCGTGTGGGAGAGGGAGACGGGCGAGCCGGTTTCTCCTGCAATCGTTTGGCAATGCCGAAGGACTGCGGCGGATTGCGACGCACTCAAGGCGCGCGGCTTGAGCGACCTGTTTCGCCAAAAAACGGGACTCGTGCTCGACGCGTATTTTTCCGGCACGAAACTCCAGTGGATCCTCGAGCATGTGCCGGATGGTCGCGCGCGCGCCGCGCGCGGGGAGCTGCTCTTTGGGACGGTGGACACATGGCTCATCTATAAGCTAACCTCCGGCCGGGCGCATGTGACGGATTATTCCAACGCCTCGCGCACGATGCTCTTTAACATCCATGCGCTCGATTGGGACGAGGAGATTTTGCACATCCTTAACATTCCCCGGGAAATGTTACCCGAGGTGAAGCCTTCAAGCTGTTTGTACGCACAAACGGATCCCGCGCATTTCGGGGCCGCCATTCCCATCTGCGGCGCGGCGGGGGATCAACAGGCCGCGCTCTTCGGCCAACGCTGCTTTGCCCCGGGCGAGGCGAAGAACACCTACGGCACGGGCTGTTTCCTTTTAATGAACACGGGCGAGCGGCCCGTTGCGAGCGCGAACGGGCTCCTGACGACCATCGCCTGGGGCTACGGCGGCAAGGTGCAATATGCGCTGGAGGGCTCCGTTTTCGTCGCGGGGGCAGCCGTCCAGTGGCTGCGCGACGAGGCGCACCTGATCAGCTCGGCGCAGGAGAGCGAAAAGCTTGCACGCGAGGTTGCCGATACCAACGGCTGTTATATGGTGCCGGCCTTCGTGGGGTTGGGCGCGCCGTATTGGGACCCCTATGCGCGCGGGGCGATCGTGGGGCTTACGCGCGGCGTCAACCGCAGCCACATCGTGCGCGCAACGCTTGAATCCTTAGCCTATCAGACGAGCGATGTTCTTCGCGCCATGCAGGAGGATTCGGGCATTCGCCTAAGGGCGCTCAACGCCGACGGCGGGGCGAGCGCAAACGATTTTTTAATGCAGTTTCAGGCGGATATCATCAGCGCGCCGGTCCTGCGCCCGCAGAGCGTGGAGACGACGGCGTTGGGCGCCGCCTATCTCGCCGGGCTTGCCTGCGATTTCTGGCAGGATCGGGAGGAGCTCGGCCGCCGCGTGCCGGCGCCTGAGCGCTTTGCGCCGGATATGGATGAGGCGCAGCGCGAGGAGAAGCTTTCCGGCTGGGCACGCGCAGTGCGTGCGGCACGCGCATGGGGCGCGCAGAATGAACAGGATTAGGATGCAATGCATGGAACACTATGATGTACTCATCATCGGCGGCGGCGTGGTCGGCTGCGCCACGGCGCGGGAGCTATCGCGCTTTCGTATGAACATCGCGCTGCTCGAGGGCGCGCCGGATATTTGCGCCGGGCAGAGCAAGGCCAACACCGCCATCGTCCACGCGGGCTACGATGCCAAGCAAGGCTCGAACAAGGCCCGCTTCAACGTTTTAGGCAACGCCATGTTCGAGCAGCTCACCCGGGAGCTGGACGTACCCTTCGAGCGCAACGGTTCGCTCGTGCTCGCCTTTTCGCAGGAGGGGATTCCTGCCTTGCAGGCGCTCGCCTGGCGGGGGGAGACCAACGGCGTGCGCGGCCTTCGCGTGATAAGGGAAGAAGAGCTGCACCGCATGGAGCCCAACGTGAGCCCGAGGGCCGTTGCCGCGCTCTTTGCGCCCTCGGGCGGCATCGTAAGCCCGTATGAGCTGACCTTCGCCCTGGCGGAAAACGCCATGAAAAACGGCGTGCGAATCCTGCGGGAGCTGCGGGTGAACGCTGTCGAAAAAACGCAGGGCGGCTACCTCGTTCGCGCCGGCGAGCGCAGCTTCTTCGCGCGCGCCGTGGTCAACTGCGCGGGCGTGCACGCGGATGAAATCAACAACCTCGTCTCCGGGGAAAAGCTGAGCATCACCCCGCGCCGGGGCGAATACTATATCCTCGACAAGAACTACGGCGAACAGTTTAAAAGCACGATTTTTCAGCTGCCCACCGAAAAGGGCAAGGGCGTGCTCGTCGCGCGCACGGTGGAGGATACGATCCTCATCGGCCCCACGGCGGAGGATATCGAGGATAAGGACGACCATGCGACCACGGCCGAGGGCCTCGCGCGCGCCCTTGCCAGCGCAAGTCTCACCTGGGAGGGGATTCCCACCCGCGGCTTCATCACGACTTTTTCGGGCGTTCGCGCGCACTGCGACCGGGACGATTTCGTCCTGGGCGAACCGGGCGATGCTCCCTTCCTCTTCAACGCCGCGGGCATTGAATCCCCGGGACTGACGAGCGCGCCCGCCATCGCCGTGTACCTCGCGCAAAGCGTCGCGCAGCGCCTGGGGGCAAGCGAGAATCCCGCCTTCGACCCGCTCCGCCGCGCCATTCCCGCGTTTCGCACGATGACGCAAGAAGAACGCGTGCGCGCCATTGCCGAAAATCCGGATTATGCAAAAATCGTATGCCGCTGCGAGAACGTCACCGAAGCGGAGATCCGCGAGAGCATCCGCCGCGGTGCGCGCAGCGTGGACGGCGTGAAGTTCCGCGCTCGCGCGGGGATGGGGCGCTGCCAAAGCGGCTTTTGCCTCACGCGCGTGATGGAAATCCTCTCAGAGGAGCTTGGCATCCCCGAGGAGGAGATCACAAAATCCGGCGGGGACTCGAGGCTCGTGTTCGGCGGCATCTTTGAGCAAGGGGGCGAGGACGCATGAAGGAAAACGCAGTGGACGTGCTCGTCATCGGCGGCGGCCCGGCGGGGATCGCGGCGGGGATTGCCGCAAGGGAAAATGGCTGCGAGAGTGTGCTCGTGGTGGATCGTGAGGACGCGCCCGGCGGCATCCTCAAGCAATGCATCCACAACGGCTTTGGGCTGCATGTGTTCGGGGAGGAACTCACCGGCCCCGAGTATGCGCAGCGTTATGTAGAAAAAGCGCGCGCAGCGGGGGTGGAACTGCGCTGCGATACGATGGCGGTGGAGCTCACGCACGAGCGCGTCGTCACTCTGGTGAGCCACGCGCACGGGCTGGAACAGATCCGCGCGGGGGCGGTCGTGCTCGCCATGGGCTGCCGGGAGCGGCCGCGCGGCGCGCTGGCAACGCCCGGCACGCGCTGTGCGGGCGTGTATACCGCAGGAAACGCGCAAAAGCTCGTCAACTGCAAGGGCCTCATGCCGGGACGCCGCGTGGTCATCCTCGGCTCCGGGGATATCGGCTTGATCATGGCGCGGCGCATGACCTTCATGGGCGCCAAGGTGCTCGCCTGCGTGGAAATCATGCCGTTCTCGGCGGGTCTCACGCGCAACAAGGTGCAGTGTCTGGACGATTTTAGCATCCCGCTCTATCTCTCCCATACGGTCATCGATATCCGCGGGCGGGAACGGCTCACGAGCGTCGTCATCGCCGCGGTCGATGAGCATCTC
>CAYNDC010000051.1:0-674 GCA_964396085.1 uncultured Clostridium sp.
ACCGCGGCTATTTGCAGGGCATGCAGCGCATGGCCGGCACCGCGCTCTCGCAGATTGTCGAGCAAGTAGGCAAGCTCGCCATCGGCTTAACACTCGCCATCAAGCTTTTGGATAAGGGGCCGGAATATGCCGCCATGGGCGCGCTCATCGGCGTATCCATCTCGGAGTTTTTAGCGCTCGCAGTCGTCTTTTTCTTTTACATGCATCGCAAAAAGGCGTTTGATGCAAAGCTCGGCCCCGCGCGCGAGGAGCCCGCAGGCTTTGGCCCCGTTGCAAAAAGGCTATTGCTTGTTGCCATCCCCATCACCATCGGCGCGTCGATCAGCCCCCTCACAGGCATGGTGGACAGCGCACTCATCAACCGCACGCTGATGAGCCTCGGTTACACCGAACAGGCAAGCACGACCGCCTATTCCTTGCTTCGCACCTACGTTACCACCCTCATCAACATGCCGGGCGTTCTCACGATGGCGCTGGCAATGAGCCTCGTGCCGGCCATTTCCGCGCGCATGTCCCGGCAGGATTTCGCAGGCGTTCGCCATGCCTCGCGCATGGGTCTCAAGCTCGCGCTCATCATCGGCATGCCTTGCGCGGTTGGCCTTTTCGTATTGGCGCAACCTATTTTGCACATGCTTTACCCCAAGCTAACATCCGGGGAGCTTGCCCTCGCGGTC
>CAYNDC010000051.1:684-8619 GCA_964396085.1 uncultured Clostridium sp.
GACGGGAGTCATCCAAGGGCTCGGGCGTCAGATGGTGCCGGTTTTGAACCTGTTTATCGGGTTCGTTCTCAAGGTGGTCACCATGCTCATTCTCATGCGCATTCCCTCCATCAACATCCAGGGAGCGGCCGTGTCGACCGTCATCTGCTACGCCTTCGCGGGCATTGCGGACACGATTTACATGATGCGCCGCACGAAGCTGCCCCTCCGGGCGTTTGATCTGTTCGGGAAACCCATCGTGGCTTCGCTTGCGATGGGCGGCGTCGTCTATATCATCTACGGCTTTATCGCCAAGGGCGGACACGAGAATCTTGCGACGCTCTTCTCCGTTGTCATCGGCGTGTGCGTCTATGCGTTGCTTATCATCGTGCTTCGCATGTTCTCGGCCGAAGAGCTGGATTTCATCCCCGGCGGCAGCAAGCTGCGCGCCATCATGTATAAAAACAGGCAGGCAAATTGAAATGAAACTTACTATCGTTCCCCTCTCTACGCCCGATAGTCTCACCCGCGCTGCGGCTGAGGCCGTGCGCGGCGCACAACGCCTTTATCTTCAAACGGCGGAGCATCCAAGCGCTGGCTGGATCCTCGATGCCGGCATCCCCTTCGTGAGCTTGGACGCGCTTTATCACGAAAGCGAGGATTTCGATGCTCTCAATGAGGCGGCCGTAGAAAAGCTCCTTTCCCCCGGCCCGGATGCTGTGTTCGCCGTGCCCGGCCGCGGTCCCGGCGCAGCGCTGCGCGGCAAGCTGCTTCGCGCAGCGGCCGAACAAAAAATCGAAGTGTGCCTCCTCCCAGGCTCCGGCTATGCCGAGGCTGCCCTCGCCCTAATCCCCGGCATGCCGATTGGCGACGCGCGCATCCTTGAAGCCTCGGCGCTCCCAAAGCCCATCGATCCCTATGTGCCGCTTGTGGTGGAGGAGATTGACACGCGCCTTCGCGCATGCGCGGTCAAGCTTGCCCTTGTAGAGTATTATCCCGATGATTACCCTGTCTTTTTCTGCCACATGGAGGATGACGGCGCCTACCGCGTGGCGTCCATCCCTCTGTTTGAGCTGGACAGGCAACCCATGTATTTTGCGGCCGATGTGCTTGCGCTGCCGGCGGCCACGTTTGAGCAGCTCTCCCGCCACGGACTCGAGGGGTTGACGGGCGTGACGGCGCGGCTACGCGCGCCGGGCGGCTGCCCATGGGATGCGGAGCAGACGCACGAGAGCCTGGAGAAATCCCTCATCGAAGAAGCCTACGAGGTACTCGATGCCATCGAGCGCAGCGATGCAGACGCGCTGTGCGAGGAGCTGGGCGACCTGCTCCTGCAAATCGTCTTTCACGCACAGCTCGAGCAGGAAGTGCGTTCGTTCACCATGCGCGATGTCACCACGGGCATCGTCAGCAAGCTTGTCTACCGCCATCCGCATGTGTTCGGCACGACGCAGGTTTCCGGCTCAGCCGAGGTGCTTGCCAATTGGGAGCAGCTCAAGAAAAAGGAAAAACACCAACATACGCTAACCGAGGCGATGGAGAGCATCCCCCGCGGCTTCCCCGCACTCATGCGCGCGCAGAAGCTGCAAAAGAAGGCCGCGTCGGTTGGTTTTGACTGGGCAAACGCTTCGGGTGCGCTCGAAAAGCTGGCAGAAGAATCGGACGAGCTACGCGAAGCGCTCGCCCTTGAACAAGGTGAAGCGCGCGTTTCCGAGGAGGCGGGCGATCTTCTCTTTTCTGCGGTCAACGCCGTGCGGCTCGCCGGATGTGATGCAGAGCTTGCGCTGTGCAAAGCCTGCGACAAATTTCTAGAAAGATTTGCCGAACTTGAACGAAGCGTAGTCGCGGATGGTCTCTCGCTCAACGAGCTTGACCTCAATGCGCTCAACGCGCGCTGGGAACTCATAAAAAAGCCTAAATAACTGAGAAATTAACGATATAATCACGCAAATTAGGCTTGTACAATGCCGTAAAAGCTGATACAATAGTCCGAGGTTAAACCATGTAAATAATTAGGAGGATATAGAAATGAACAAAACCGAACTCATTGCGGCCGTCGCTGAAAAGAGCGGCCTGTCCAGGAAGGATTCCGAGAAGGCCGTTACCGCGGCTCTGGCTACCATCACCGATACCCTCAAGCAGGGTGAGAAGGTTCAGCTCGTTGGCTTTGGCGTGTTCGAGACTCGCGTGCGTCCCGCCCATAAGGGCCACAACCCGATGACGGGTGCCGAGATCCAGATCGCCGAGAGCAAGGCCCCCGCTTTCAAGGCCGGCAAAGCCCTCAAGGAAGCCCTCAATTAAATCATTCAAAAAATCAACCTTCATTGCTTCAAATAAGAAACGGCCCGCGCCATTACGGCGCGGGTCGTTCTTGTTTGTTTTGCATTCCTTGGCCGCTTAATCGTCCCGTTCCAAGGCGCACACCGCGCGCGCCGAAATGCACAGCTCGCGGCCTTCGTCATTGAGACCTTCAGCCGTTTTAGCCTTGACGCTCACAAGCTCCGTCTCGCACGCGAGCGCATGCGCAAGCGCGGCGCGCATCTCCTCAATATAAGGCGCGAGCCTTGGCCGCTGCGCGATTACCGTTGCGTCCACGTTGACGAGGCGATAGCCAGCCTCGCGTACCATGCGTGCCGTTTCCCGCATGAGCTCCATTGAGCAGATATCCTGATAACGGGCATCCGTATCAGGAAAATGGCGGCCGATATCCCCCAGCGCCGCCGCACCCAACAGCGCGTCGATCACGGCATGGGCGAGCGCATCCGCATCCGAGTGACCGAGTAGCCCTTTTTCAAAGGGGATCTCCACCCCTCCCAGCACGAGCCTGCGTCCCTCTTGCAGGCGGTGCGTGTCCCATCCCTCGCCCACGCGCGTTTGCGCTTGCTTGTGCGCCGCACGAGCGAAGAAGGTGAGGTCGTCCATATAGGTCAGCTTCTGGTTCATAAGGTCCCCCCGCGTGAAATGAGCTGCATGCCCCGCGGTAAGCCAAACGCCCAAATCATCCGTGAAGGAATGCATGTGGGCCTCGGCCTGTTCATAGGCCTCGAGGATCAGCTTAAGATCGAATGCCTGCGGCGTTTGTACGGCCAAAATCCCCTCGCGCGGGATGCTTTCTCCCGCGGACGTACGAAGCGTATCCCGTACGGGGACGGCGGCGACGCCGCAGCCGTACACGCGCGCACCTTCAATGGCCTCATCAAACAACTCCGGGGCAGCGAGGCAGCGCGCCGCGTCGTGGATGGCGACCACGCCCGTTTCCACCCCCAGCACACGCAGCGCCGCCAGTGCGGACGCGCCGCGCGTTTCGCCCCCGTCGCAGACCAACACATTGTCATATAAACCCGCGAGTCTGCGGGCCTCTTCTATGCAGGAGGGGCAAGCCGCGATCACGACCCGCGCCGGCTTGCTTTTACAGGCGAGCGCCGCCTCGAGAGAGCGCGCAAGCGGCGTTTTTCCTTCTATGGGCAAAGTGAGCTTATCCCGCCCCATGCGTTGCGATGCGCCTCCCGCGAGAATAACGATCCAAACGCTATCCATTGGGCAGAATCTCGTACATCAACGCCGCATCCGCTTTGGCCGCATGCTCCTGAACGCTCAACACCCGAACAAACAGGTGTTTGCCGCCCATTAAAATATCGAGCACGTCGCCTTCTTTCACCTCGCTCGCAGGTTTTGCTGTTTTGCCGTTGATGGCGATACGCCCAAGGCTTGCCGCTTCGCTCGCGACCGTGCGGCGCTTGATGATGCGCGACACCTTCAAGTATTTATCCAACCTCATAAGTCGTCTCCTCGTCGTAGTTCTTTCATTATACTCGATGCGGGCATCTGCGTAAACGGCGCGCACGCAAAAGCAGCCTGCACTCCCGGGAGCGCAGGCCACCTTTTATGAGATCATGGTCGATTTTCCGAGATTCCGCTCTTAACCTACGGCTTCAGTCGTCTTGCCAAGCACGCGGTAGGTATCGACGTTGATGGTTATGTCGTCCCCGTTCTTCCACTCTTCCAAGAGGGCGGTCCACTCGGTATCGATGGCGCTCGCCAGCGCCTGCGCCTCGATGGCGCTGTGCACATCACCCTCGTTCGCGCGTGCGCCTGCCGGCTCGTCGCCAATGTAGAAGATGATGTGATAGCCGTCGCTCCCAGCAACGGGTGCGGAATATTCACCCACGGCCAACGCGTTGAATGCCTCCTTGGTCGCATCGCCCCAAGCATCATCCGTTTCATATTTGGTCGTGATGAGCATGCCGTTGTTCGCAAACAGCTCGTTGTCGATGAATCCCTCGTTTTGCGTGTTGGCAAGCATCAATTCCTTAAAGTCTGCGCCGGACTGAAGCTGTGCATAGAGATCGTCGATCTTCACTTTGGCAGCCGCCTCATACTCAACAAAGAATGCATCGTTGGCGCTCTTGAGCGCGGCATACTCGGTAAGGATCTGCGCCATACGCGCGGCGTTGTCGGTTTTGCCCGCGACAGCATCGGCAAAGGAAAGCTCTTGATATTCGGCCTTGAGGGTTTTCATTGTCTGTTCGTTGGTATCATATTCCTCTGGCAAGGAGGCTTCGAAGGGGATAAAGATGTCGTAAACGCGGGAATATCCTTCCGGCACGTAGAGCACGGGTAAACCCTGCAGCGTGCTTTCATAGGTTTCCTGGGCGACGAGATAGGCAGCAGGGTCCTCCCCGTAGGCTGCGGTATCGCTGCTGAGCTGGGTCTGATAGGCGCTCTCGACCACCTCCGCGGTAACGCTCACTTCCCCTAGCTCCCCTTCTTTGACCAGCTCCGCGAGATACACGCCGAGTAAATCCTCTTGGATATAGGCGGCATATTCCTCATAGGTAGCGCCGTCCTTGCTCATTTTGTAGGCGGCCTCCTCCAGGATGAGCTCCTGTGTGCGCGCATCGACATCGATAGTGTTGTCCGCCGCATACTCTTCCTGGGCCTGTTCGCGGTAATAATCCGCCATGGCCGCAAGCTCTTCCTCCACGCGGGCATCAAGCTCGGTCTGCTGCTCATCGCTCAGCTTGTCATAGCCCAGCTGCTTCGCTTTGAAGGCGACGAGCTTCTCCTCGACAAGCTGGTTGACAAGGTCGTCCTGAAACTGATGAAGGGTTTCTTCATCGCTGGTCACATCATATCCATAGTAGGAAAAATACTCTACGTAACTATCGAAAAGCGTTTTTACCTCGCCAAGGGTGATCGTCTCTTCCCCAACCGTGGCGACGACCGCCGTGAGGTCGAGCTCCGTTTCGCCGGGCGCTTCGCTTGCATCGGGTTCGTCCGTCTCCGTCAACTGGCACGCTGCAATAAGAGGCAGCAGCATAAGCGCGGCGAGCAGAACGGCAATCCACTTCTTCATTCGTTTTCTCCTTTGGTTAATGGGCATAAGCCTCGTTTATTATATCATCCTTGCTTGAAGGCTTGGGCATCAGCGCGCGGGCGGCGGATGATGAGCGCCGGTGTGTCGCCGTAAGCAAGCTGTGCGCCATCGATCTTTTCTGCGGCGGCAACGAGCTTCGCGCCTTCAAGCGGGGCATCCTTATCCAAGGTAAAGCGGACTTCCCCATCGCGTACGCTCAACTGCGTAACATATGCGCGCGAAGCCTCGGCCTTTAAGAGCGCAATGTTGATGAGGCTCGTGGTTTCCTCGGGAATGTCGCCATAGCGGTCGATCAGCTCATCCTGCACGTCGTAAACGTCCTCTCGCGAGGAGATGAGCGCAATGCGTTTGTACATCGACAGGCGATCCGCCTCGCGCGGGATGTACACATGTGGGATAGACGCCGAAACCGGTACATCCATCACCGTGTCGACCTTCACGGGTTCCTTTTCGCCGCGCGCCTCGCGTACGGCACCTTCGACGATTTTACAATAGAGATCGTATCCGACCGCGGCCATGTGACCGTGCTGCTCGGGCCCTAACAGGTTGCCCGCCCCACGGATTTCAAGGTCCCGCATCGCGATCTTGAATCCTGCGCCAAACTGCGTGAACTCACGGATGGCAGAAAGGCGCTTTTCTGCAACGTCCGTCAAAACCTTATCCCGCATGAAGGTCAAATACGCATAGCCCAGCCGTGCGCCGCGTCCCACGCGGCCCCGGAGCTGGTAGAGCTGCGAGAGGCCCATCTTATCCGCATCGTAAATGATGATGGTGTTGACATTTGTGATGTCCAACCCGCTCTCGATGATGGTGCTGCACAAAAGCACATCGTAGCTTTGATCCATGAAGTCGAGCATCGTGCGCTCGAGCATGCGCTCGCTCATCTGCCCGTGCGCGAAGGCGACGCGCGCCTCGGGCACGAGGTTTCTGAGATATTCCGCAAAGCGCTCCATGCCCTGCACGCGGTTATAGACGAAATAGACCTGCCCGCCACGCCCAATCTCCTTTAAAATTGCCTCGCGCGCCGCGGCGTCGGAGTATTCCATCACATAGGTCTGTACAGGATAGCGCTGCTCCGGCGGTGTCTCGATAATGGACATATCGCGGATGCCCGTCATGGACATGTGGAGCGTGCGCGGGATGGGCGTTGCAGAGAGTGTGAGACAGTCCACACTTCTTCGCATCTCCTTAATCTGCTCCTTGTGCCCCACGCCAAAGCGCTGCTCCTCATCGATGATGAGAAGCCCCAAATCCCGAAATCGAACTTTTTTAGAAAGCAGCTTATGCGTGCCAACCACTACGTCCATCCGCCCGGAGGCAAGGCCCTCGAGCGCCTGCTTCTCCTGTTGGGGCGTGTTGAATCGCGAGAGCAGCGCCACATTGACGGGATAGCCCGCAAAGCGTGCGGCGAGTGTGCTGTAGTGCTGCTGGGCGAGGATGGTCGTGGGCACGAGGATCGCCACTTGTTTGCCATCCATCACCGCCTTGAAGGAGGCGCGAAGCGCAACCTCGGTTTTGCCGTAGCCCACATCTCCACAGAGTAAGCGGTCCATCACGCGCGTGCTCTCCATATCCTTTTTAATTTCGGAGATGGAGGTGAGCTGGTCCGGCGTTTCACGGTAGGGGAAGCTGTCCTCGAGCGCATGCTGCCACTGAGTATCTGGCGAGAACGCGTGACCTTTGCGGCTCATTCGCTCCCCGTAAAGGCGCACGAGGTCGAATGCCAACGCCTTAACGCTCTCACGCGTGCGCGCAACGGTCCTTTGCCATTCCCCCGTGCCTAGCTTTGAGAGCTTGGCTGCCTCCTCCTCGCCGCCGATATACTTCTGCACGCGGTCGAGCTGGTCGGTTGGAATATAGAGCTTATCGCCCGCGGCGTACACGAGATGCAGGTAATCCCGCGTGACGCCCGCGGCGGTGAGCTTTTCCACCCCGACGAAGCGGCCGATGCCGTGCACCTCGTGCACCACGAGGTCCCCCGGCGCAAGCTCCGAGAAGGCGAGCTGCGGCCGCCTTTTATGCGCGGGGGCAAGCTTTTCGCGCGCCGCGCCGTAAAGTTCGGTTTCACTCAGGGCAATGCTGCGGATTTCGGGATATTCAAAGCCGCGCCCAAGGGATTCCCCCACGATGAGGACCTCGCCGGGAACCGGGTCGCGCTCGAGCTTTTCCGTCACGGCCGCATCCACACCCGCGTCGATTAACAGGTCCTGCAAGCGCACCGCGTGGACGCCCGCGAAGATCACGGCGGCATAGCCGTGCTTCTTCCAGTTGAGGATATCCGCCGCAAGCGCGTCCCCGGCGTTGACGTAGCGCGAGGCGGGCCTCGTTTCAAAGCGAAAAAGCTCCTTTGCCCGAATGAGCCCGTAGGTTCGCGTAAGCGCGAAGAGCATCGCCGTGCGCGGCGTGTCGAGGGCCTGAAGGAGCTTCATGGGGGAACCGAGAAGCTCCGCCTCCTCGGGCTCCGCGTCGCCTGAGGATACGAGCGCGGATACGAGCTCGAGGTGGTTGGCGTGGATGAGCTTCGCGCTCTCCTCCACGCGCTGCGGCTCGTCGATGAGGATGAGCGCATCCTTTGGCAG
>CAYNDC010000052.1:0-3681 GCA_964396085.1 uncultured Clostridium sp.
ATGGAGAATACGCCGTCTGTGGCAACCAGGCGGATGCGGGCGTCCGCCGCCTCTTGCAGGCAGCGCTCCAGGTCCGCCATGTCGTTGTTATTGTAGCGGTAACGCCGCGCCTTGCACAGGCGCACGCCGTCGATGATGCTCGCGTGGTTCAGCTCGTCCGAAATGACCGCATCCGCCTCGCCCAAGAGCGTTTCAAAAAGGCCGCCGTTTGCATCGAAGCAGGAGGAGTAGAGGATGGCATCGTCCATGCCCAGAAAATCCGCTATTTTGCGCTCGAGCTGCTTGTGGATCTGCTGCGTGCCGCAGATGAAGCGCACGGAGGAGAGCCCGTAGCCCCATTCATCATAACTCGCCTTCGCGGCGGCGATGATCTCTTGATTGTTGGATAACCCAAGGTAATTGTTGGCGCACATGTTGAGCACGCCTTTGGCGGCGGTGGTGTCGATGCGCGCCATTTGCTGGGTCGTGATGACGCGCTCCTGCTTATAGGTGCCTGCGGCGCGGATAGCCGCAAGCTCGTGCTCGAAATGTTCGTATGCCTGTTTCATGTTGCCTCCTATTTCACTTGCTCCAATCGAGGATGACCTTGCCGGACTCCCCGCTGTTCATCGCCGCGAACCCTTTTTCATAATCGGTGTAATGGAAACGGTGCGTGATGATGGGGTTCAGGTCGAGCCCCGCCTCGATCATGGCGATCATCTTATACCAGGTTTCGTACATTTTGCGCCCGTAGATGCCTTGCAGCGTGAGCCCCTTGAAGATGACATCGTTCCAGTCGATCACGGTGCCGGGGCCTGCGATGCCCAGCAGTGCCACCTTTCCGCCGTTTCGCATGGATTTGAGCAGCTGGTTGAGCGCAGCGGCGTTCCCGCTCATCTCAAAGCCAACGTCGAAGCCCTCGAGCATGTTCTGGTTGGCCATCGCTTCCTCCAGGCTCTCGTGCTTGAGGTTGACCGTCTGGCTCGCGCCCATTTTTTTGGCGATGTTGAGGCGATAGTCGTTCACGTCGGTGATGATAATGCGCCGCGCGCCGTTTTGCTTGGCAATCCCCACAGCCATCATGCCGATGGGGCCTGCGCCGGTGATGAGCACGTCCTCGCCCACCACGTCGAACATCGTCGCCGTGTGCGTGGCGTTGCCGTACGCGTCGAAAAAGGAGATAATGTCCTCGGAAATATCCTTCGAGATGGGAATCACGTTCGTTTCGGGAAGCGCCAGATATTCGGCGAACGCGCCATCCCGGTCAACGCCCACGCCCTTTGTGAATTTGCACCAGTGGCCGTTGCCGGCGCGGCAGTTGCGGCAGTGGCCGCATACGATGTGCCCCTCGCCCGAGACGAGCTGGCCTACGCGGTACTCGTGCACACCCGGCCCCAGGGCCGCGATCTCGCCCACATACTCGTGGCCAATGATCATGGGGGGCTTCACGTGCTGTTCGCTCCAGTTATCCCAATTGTAAATGTGCACATCCGTGCCGCAGATCGCCGTTTTGTGGATTTTAATCAGAACTTCTCCGATGCCTAACTGCGGAATGGGCATCTGTACGAGATCGAGGCCCTTACCGCGTTCGCGCTTGACCAGCGCATCCATCATGCCCTGCATAATTTTGCCTCTTTTCATGGATTTGGCGGCGCGGGGATGTCCACACGCCACAAACAAATTATATACCCGGGCGATGCGATTTACAACGAGGTTTCCTAAAAAAGCGTCTTAAATTTAGCGCTATTTTGGCTGCACGTTTTGAGTTGGAACACATTAGTCCGCGAGATACGGACAAATGTTCAATCGAGCGCGACCTCGGCGCCCGTCTTGTCGATGATGTAGCGCGCGCCCGCGCGCGTAACCACGGCGTAGCCCAAAGAGAAGGGATCCGCGGCGTCGTAAACCGGGTCGAGCACATAGACGCCGGAGGAGGAGATGTAGCCCCAAAGGCCGGTGCCGGCGTCTTTCACGGCGGCCAGCCCGTTGGAGAAGGATTGCGCATCCAGGTATTTGCATGCGATCTCGAGCGCGCCCTTGGTGTTGATGAATCCCCATAGGCCGCCGGTCTTGACCGCCGCAAAGCCGCCGGAGAAGGAGCGCGCACCTTCATATTGGGTGCGGAATGCCGTTTGCCCGTTGCTGTTGAGGAAATAGAAGGAATCCCCTTCCTCGATGAGAGCAAACTTTTCGCAATAGGGGCTGCCGTGCTGGCGGGAGCTGAGGGTGGCGATTTTTTCGCCGACCTTATCGATGATGTAGCTGTTGCCGCTGGCGGAGCGCACGAAGGCGACATCCTGCGAGAAGTCTGTGACATACGCCCATTTTTCCGAGATGGCAAACGTGCCGTTGACGTCGATATAGCCGTAGTCGGAGGCGGTGCGTGCGTAGGCACGGCCGCCGTGGAAAGAGCCGGCATCGCTGAAGAGGTAATCGACCACAAGGCGGCCGGCTTCGTCGATATAGCCCCATTTCCCGTTGGATTCGACTGCCGCACGGCCTTCAGAAAAGCTTAAAACAGCCTCCCAGCCGGGCTGCACGAGCCAGGTGAAGGAGCGCGTGAGAAGGCCGTATAGGCCGTTTTGCGAGGCGAAGGCAACATCGCCTTCAAACTCCAGCGCCGCGTCATACACCGGCTCGGCCACGACCTCGCCCAGCGCGTTTTTATAGCCCCAAAGGCCGTCTGTGCCTTGGAAGGGGAACAGGCGGCCCTGCGTGCTCGAGGAGACCGCAGCGCTCGTCTTGGGGGTGGTATCGGGAGAGTTGGTAACACCCGGCCCGGGCGACGCCAAAGGGTCCGGGGAGCCGGAGGGGTCTGTTGAACCGGATGGATCCGGAGAGTCTGTAAGCTCCGCGGCGGCCAGCATGTTCGCACCGCCGCCCGTATACAGCAACGCGAAGAGCGCAGCGCAGAGCAACAGCGCGCCTGCTACATACAGGTATAGCAGGAGCAAAGGGATCTTTTTCTTGCGGGTTTTCTCGTTCATCATCCACCGCCGGCGTTCAATTTAACCAAATGATGCAAATACTGCCTTGATTCTAGCAAATATACCGCTTAAAATAAAGGGGTAAGCCTGAATATGAGGAGGGAGCCATGAAAGCATACCAAATCACATCCGACTCGACGGTCGATCTTGGGCGGGAACGCATGGAGGAGCTCGGCGTTCCGTTTGTCCAGTTGTTTTACATTTGGGACGGCGTTCCCCAAAAGGATACGATGACCGATCAGAGCGCGCTGGAAATCTATAACAACATGCGCGGCGGCGTCGTGTATCAAACATCGCAGGCAAATCCGGAGGATTTTATTGACCTGTGGACCCCCTTGCTTGAGGCGGGGCAGGATATTCTCTATATCGGCTTTTCTTCGGGCCTTTCGGGCGTGGTGAACAGCGCCATCGTCGCGCGCGCGCAATTAGGCGCGCAGTATCCTGAACGCAAAATTTTCATCGTGGATTCTCTTTGCGCCTCAGGCGGGGAAGGCCTGTTTCTGGAGAAAACGCTCGAAAAACAAAATGCCGGCGCGTCGATTGAGGAGTGTCGCGATTATGCGGAGGCCCTCAAGCTTCGCATCAACCATTGGTATACGGTCCTGGAGCTTTCCTACCTGCGTCGCGGTGGACGCGTGAGCGCAACCTCCGCCATCGTGGCGGATATCCTCAACATCAAGCCCGTCATGGATATGAACAACGAGGGCAAGCTCAT
>CAYNDC010000052.1:3691-8576 GCA_964396085.1 uncultured Clostridium sp.
GAAAGCCTCTATCCGGCGCATGTTCGAGCACCTGTGCGAGCGCGCGGATATGTCGGAGAACGACTATTTTCGCATCACCCATGCGGACTGCCTGGACGACGCGCTGTATTTGAAGCAACTCCTGCAGGATAAGTTCGATAATATCCCCGTCCACATCTCCATGGTGGGCTCAGTGATCGGCACCCATTGCGGGCCGGGCACACTCGCGTTGTTCTTCATCGGCGAGCCGAGAGGCGCGTAAGCGAGCGCGGCGGGGCATCGCCCTGCATCCCCGCCCTTGGGAATCCCATCCGGATTCTCATGGCGATCAAGCGGTTTTAGGCATGCGAAACGGGGCGTCCGTAAAGGGCGCCCCGCGTTTTTATGCGTGAATCAGATGATGTAAGGTTTGAGGAAAGCCGGAGCGTCGGCTTCGCTGCCGGTGATGCTCACGAAAATCTTGACGTTGCAACGCTCGGAAAAAGCGTCCATTTCAGCGAAAAGCCCCTCGAGCGAGTCGAGTGAATGGCGGGCGATCTTCAGAAAACCATCGATAAACAGGTATTCCAAGTCGAAATCCTGCGCGGCAATGCCTGATATAAATCCGAAAAACATTTTAGGGCTGTCGATATGATATTCTGACGCGTCGATAAACCGGATGGTGTTTTTGAGATCGAACATGTACTGGTTGTTGTCATCGATAAAGACCATGCTGCCCTTGGCCGTAGCGAGCGTATCATTGGCGAGTTTGATGATCCGCTTCGTCTTGCCGGCGCCTCTTTCGCCGAAGATCACTCCAATCAAGATAAGCCTCCCTCCGCGCGTTGCGCTGTTTGATGATGTTATTCTCATTATAGCGTTATTCGCGCGCCGGCGGCAATGGGCAAATACAAATTAACTGTGACAATTCCGTTGAGGCAATGCTATAATTGTGCGCATGAACGCGATAAAGGGAACGAAGGATATGAAACGAATACTTGGCTGCATACGCCGCGCCAACGAGCGATACGGCATGATCCGTGCGGGGGATAAAATCTGCGTGGGCGTGTCCGGCGGCAAGGACAGTCTGCTGCTTCTCTACGGACTGAAGCTTTACCAGCGCTTTTGCTACACGCCCTTCGAGCTGTGCGGGGTGATGCTCGATCTGGGCCTTTCAGGCGAGGATCTTGCGCCGGTTATGGAGTTTGCCCGCGCCATCGACGTACCCTTGGATATTATTAAAACCGACATTGGGGATGTCGTTTTCAACATCCGCAAGGAATCGCATCCCTGTGCGCTGTGCTCGAAGCTGCGGCGTGGCGCGCTCAACAGCGCCGCTGTGGAACGGGGCTGCAACCTCATCGCGCTGGGTCACAACCGGGACGATGTGCTCGAAACTTTTTTTATGAGCCTTCTCTACGAAAGCCGGCTCAACACCTTCAGCCCAGTGACCTACCTTGGGCGCAAGGATGTAACGATCATCCGCCCGCTCGTATTTTTGCCGGAAAAGACCGCGCTCTCTGTTGCCCGCGCGCTGGAACTTCCCGTTCGCAAGCCCAACTGCCCCGTGGCGGGGCATACGAAGCGCGAGGAAATGAAAGCGGTCCTTCGCTATTTCACATCCATTGTGCCGGATGCGGACGAGCGCATCATGAACGCCATCGCGGATACGCACAAATACGGCATGTGGGACAGGCTTCGCCTGCCTCCGCGTGACACGGCGACCGAGGAAAACCTGCCCGTGTGCGACAAAGAAACAACACAGGTGTAATTTTCTGCTTCCGGACGATGCCCGCAAACCTTGCGGCCATTGCCGGAGGTGGTTTTTCGCACCTCCCTCGCTTACCATCAACAAACGCGATTGGCTACGCAGATTGCGGCAGGAAACAAACAGCAAATGCAATGGATATTGTGAAGGTTCTGTTAAAAAATGCTTTTATTCTTGTTGTACTGCTCCCCTCGGACTATACTAAAATTATCAGAGTAAACTCAGGTAAAGAAGTTAGCCGTAGCCGTTTCGCCATCAAGGCGGATCGAACCTGCTTCTCGGCGTTTTGTGCCGGTTGATTGGCGCCACACGAACATAGAAAGGAAATGTGCAAAATGAAAAGAACCATCAGCTTGCTCTTGTCCCTGATTGTGCTTTTCTCGTGCAGCTCCGTAGCCTTTGCTGTCGAAGCGGATGATATTGTGAAAGACGAAGTTGAATATGCGCAGGGGCAGGATATCATTCTCCGGAATGTTGAAGTTCTCGAGAATGGATTCATTGTCATCACGGAAGAAATTTCGGAAGAAGTAAACGAGATTAACACAATCGATGGTGTTTCGGAAAAGGAAAAGACAAAGGTTTTTTCACATAGGATTCTCGATCGTAACGGCGTAGAAATGGCTGTCCTCTATTCTACTGTTACCGGAGTTTACTCTGAGGCGGACAACGAAGCGTATTTAACAAGTATAACGGGCGTCTTTACCGGTTCTTTTGCAAGCCGGTTTAGCTATAGCTCATCCGTTAGCGGAGATACCGGAAGCATCGCCATCTTTTTTTATGGCGCTTATGCTGCGTCGTTTTCGTATAAAATTTATTCAAACGGAACCATTCAACAAATTTAACCGGTTGTGGCAATCCATTTTTGAACTGCGCCCGGGGCGACACGGCTATATCCAAGGCTGGCAGGAGCGGGCAAGCGCTTTTGGGTTTGCCCGCCCTCTCTGCTAAAATGCGAAACAGGCAACATCCGTCTCACGGCGGCGCGTATGAGCCGTCCACCTTGAGCATTGACGGGTGCCGCCTGTTTTGCTATATTCATGCAAAAAGAAACCGCATGGGGCTAGACGTTGTTGTATATGATGGCGTCCGCTTCTTTCGTAGTTAGGAGCAATCGGGTGAGCAATGAAACGCTGCTTTATATTCTCCTAGGCTGGATGTTCGCCCTGAGCGCGCTGCTTTTTATTTTGATGGGGGCGGATAAAAAGCGCGCGCAGGCGAAGCGTTGGCGCGTGCCGGAGAAAACGCTTTTTTTCGTGGCGCTTTTGGGCGGCGCGTTGGGCGGGGTGCTTGGCATGCGCGCATTTCGCCATAAAACAAAGCATGCCTCCTTTTTTGTGGGCATGCCGCTGCTGGTGCTGGTGAATATCGCCGTAGCGCTTTTCGTGCTGCACTGGAACGCGGGGCTGTAACTCAGCCCGCGTTCTCCTCAATCGTTCGCTCGATGGTTCGTTCCACCTTGTCTACGGGGATGTCGAGCGCCAACGCAAGCTCGCCGTAAAGCAACTCCTTCGCGCGCCGGAAATAACGGTCGTCCGTCTGCCCAAAGCTGCGCCCGAGCGTGGCCGCTTCTTCGCGCCTGGCGTAGATCATGCGAATGAGGTGCATGAGGTTCACGCAGTCATACGTTTGCAGATAGGACTTATACGCCGCGGCGACGAGCTTGGGCGCGCTCGGAAGCTCGTAATTGGCCGGCATGCCGGGAATGCTGTGGATGAGCGCGCGCGCCTCCCGTTCATTGAGCGCGGCGCGCATGCGCACAGACGTATCCGTGGGGGCATAGATGACGCCTGCGTGGTACAGCGGCGTGAGCGTATAGTATTCCTTGCTTTGGTCCATATGGGCGACCGGAACCGGGCCGATGTTTTCCACGCGGCAAACGCCTTCCCCTCCGTAAACGATGTAGTCGCCGATGCTGAACATATTGCTTTCCCCGCTTCCATAAAATACGGCGCGCGTTCGGCCCATGGTTGTATCATCCACCGAATCCGCGCACCATATTCCATTCTAACATCTTTCGAGGTTTTATGTAAGCGGAATCTCTTCGGCGCCCTTCGCTTTGCCTGTTCCAAGCCGTCCCCAGAAGGAAAACGTCATGGGCCAGAACGTGCCGCCTACGAGCGCCATGAGGAAGTAACGCACGGCATCCGTAAACGGCGTATCCCCCAACACGGCCTGCAAGAGCGGCTTGAAGCCCACGCGCACGCCCATAATAAGCCCGAGGCCGACGGCATATTTGAGGATTTGCGCCCACCAGACGGCTTTGACCTCGAAGCGCGTGTGCTGATCGTCCACCCACCAGGCGATTAGGAAGCCGAGCGTCGTGCCCAACAGCGTGCAGGCGGCCTTTCGCCCGTGCGCGTCGAACTCGGCGACGCTGCCCGCGCGCGCGGGGGCGAGGAAGAGGTAGAGCACGAGCGAGGCGCTAAAAAGCAGCACCGCGAGGCCGATTGCCGTTTGCGCCCGCCGATTATCCTCGAAGCGCCGGAAAAGCCATGTGAACAGGACGACCGTCAAAATGCCGGTGCCGAGCGATACGCCTACGTCGAGCGGCGTATGCACGCCAAGGTACATGCGGGAAAAGCCGACCAACAGCGCGAGTACGACGCAGGCGATGCTGACCCAGCGCTTTTTGAGCCATGCCAGCAGCGTGCCGAACACGCACACGGCGCTTTGCGTATGCCCGCTGGGGAAGGAGTAACCGGTGGCGTCCGCGCGTGCGGATTCGACGATCGTGAATCGCTCATCGGTCACCCAGGGCCGCGGAATCAGGAAGATGGCCTTGAGAAACTGGTTGAGGATGCTCCCCGCAAGGCCGATAAAGAAGAAGCGGAATCCCCATTTTTTATTGATACACCAGAAAATGGCGAGGCCTGCGAGCATGAAAACGATCTCCGCTCCAAGATGAGTGATCAAAGAGAAAATAGCGTCGAAAAAAGGCGTTCGCAGCGACTCGAGCAGACGCAAAAATTGCATGGCATCCTCCTGTGTGGCATTTGTTGCGGATTGCTCCTTTTTCAATATAGCATAGCGCCTGCATGTGTGTCAGCATAAATTAAATTCAAATGGGACTTGAAAATCGCCACCGGCTGTTGTACAATAGCATGCGTGCCATTCCTCCTTAGCTCAGTCGGTAGAGCATGCGGCTGTTAACCGCAGTGT
>CAYNDC010000053.1:0-8560 GCA_964396085.1 uncultured Clostridium sp.
AGCTCAAAAGACGGATACAGCGCAGATGTCGACGGGGTTTCCGATGCTGTCCCCGCCGGCATCCGGCCTCGGTTTTCTTACAAGAGTACAACTGTTGTTACGTTTAGATCCTATGTGCAACTGCATAGCAGAACCGTTTTTGTGGTGTCGCCGCACTAGATGGCGTAGCACCTTCGATTGTTATGCCACGCGTTCTTCCACCGAGATTGACTCACGATTCAACAGCCTTTTCGGCACATCGCCGCTACAGTCCGCACATGTATATCAAATACGCTCACGCTGTGGTCCGCAGCCACACAACCGTTCTGTTTGAAATAGGCGAGGGGCCGGTCTAGCGCAATAAAGAGGCTCTCGAAGGAGTTCGCTACCGTGTCGAGTCGGGCGCCGAAAGCATGCAGCGTCTCGGCAAGCCCGGGCTCGGCAGCGCAGATGAGGTTATCGGCCCAGTAGGTGGGCAACACCCCGAAATTCACTCCCCGATGGTTAATTTCGCTTTGGGAGGTAAGATCGGAAGTCTGGCCATTTGTGGTGCACAACACCTCCACCTTCATCTGGTTCATCAGACCCACGGCCCAAATGCCCTCCTCAGCCAGCAGTGACTGAGTCTGTACAAAGACCTCGTCTGCGTTCTTCTCTGTCAGCGGCTCAAAGATGCCGAAGTAGCGCTGGAGTTCCATGTGTGTCCGATGGTACAGCGCGGTACCCGGTCGGCGCTGGATGGTGTAGACACATTACTCGAGGGGGAATCATCGCCAGTGATAAATCGCTCATCGACTCCAATCACTCTCATGGCACGCCACTTGTGGTGGTCTCTTCCGGCCACAACTCCGTCAGGTTAGCGTAGCAGCGGTCGGCGGCAATATCTGACACGCTCAAATGGTTGTGGAACTCCAGGATGGGCATGTCCTTAGCACAGTCAAGAAATAGGTGCTTCCCTATCCGGTCGTTGAGCAGATAGTCCTGGTCAATCCAGTTTTTATCGTTTTCTCCTTCTTTGATCGGTTTTCAGATTCTCAAAGATTGAACCAGTCCTCATAGCCCATGGCGATCAGGTTGTCCCGGCTGATGCGCAGGCTCTCCAGGGTGTCACGCCCGTAGGTGCGGTCCTGCTCTACCAGGAAATACTCGCTGCCGCCGGCTAACCCGGCCTCGATGCACTCCTTGATGGGCAGATTGCCCTCACCCACCTCGGCGAAGCGTGCAAGGTTTCCAAACTGCTCGTCGATAACCTTGCTGATCGCCGATGCGTCTGTCACAGAGTCGGGCAGCACGATCTCGGCTATTCGGTAGTCCTTGAGGTGCAAAAGGCGGATGCGTCCGGCGTAGCTCTTGATGAAGGACACCGGGTTCTCGCCGCCGGCCTGTATCCAGTAGGTATCCAGTTCGAATCCCATCTTTTTTGTAGCGTTTTTGATTATGTCGATTTGATACTGGCCATCATATTTCACTAACTCCACGTGATGGGAGTGGAAGTACAAGTCTATGCCGTGTTCACCCAGACGCTCGGCCATTTCATCCGCGCGTTTGACGAAGTCCAGGGTTTTCTCTCGGCTACCCATGCAGGTGATAGGGATGATGCCAATGCGTAGCATATCAGTCCCCATCTTTTTGCAGTCCTCCACTATTTTGTCGAAGTCGGAAACCAAATATTCACCTGGCACGCCCGGCGCGATGGGCTCCAGCGACGCTGTGCAGGCGGCTACCTTAATGCCGAAGTCGTTGCAGGCCTTCTGCATGTTAGTCACGTTGTCCTTGGTCATGGGTATCTGGCTGATTTCGACACAGTGATACCCCAGGTCGGCGCAGGCCTTCATGATGCCGTAGCCGCCCAGTTCCGCGATCTTGTCCTTGATGGTACTCATCTGGACCCCGATTATTCCCTTTTTCATTCTCATGTTTCCTTTCTGCGATCAAATCGCTTTCCTATTATACTGCGACGGCCCGCCCGGTGCGGCCCGATTCCTGGATGGCGTCGATTAGTTGAATACTCATCAAGCCGTCCCTAGCGTGCAAATAGTCCTCGCTGCCCTGCTCCAAGGCGGCGTAGAACTGGGCGATGATTTTAACGTGGCTGGCGCCGTAGTAGAATTTGGTACCCGGAAGCCGGGCATCCTCCACCAGCTTCTCCCGCGCTCCATCCTCATGGATACGGTAGAGTACGTTGTTGATGATGGCAAACTCAGCCTTTTCCAGACCAACTGAGATCTGCACGCTTTCGTCTTTGTAGTTGGCCACGGTGGCCAAAAACAGACCCTCGGCGCCGTTTGCGTAACTCAGACTCGCTGCCACCGTATCTTCCACCTCAATGCCGTAGTCAAGCAACTGGGTAACCGCTGCCTTGACTCGGCTTATCTCGCCGCCCAAGTAATAGAGCAGGTCTATGGTGTGAATGGATTGGTTGATCATGCAGCCGCCGCCCGCTGTTTCCATATGGCCACGCCAAGGCTTGGACTCGTAGTATTCCTTGCTGCGGTGCCAGGGCACGATGCCCTTAGCGCCGGTCACCCTGCCATATTCTCCGCTGTCGATGATGCCTTTCAGCCGCTCCACCGTCTCGTTCATCCGGTTTTGCAGGCATATCCCTATATGCACCTCGGGGTGGCGGCGCTCAAGCTCAACCAACAGCCGCCCCTGCTGTGCATTTAGGGCAATAGGCTTTTCGCAGAATACGTTTACACCCATTTCAACAGATTCCAGCGCCACAGGTACATGTAGGTGATGAGGCAAGCAGAGGTGCACCACATCTGGTGCCACAGCTCGAATCATCTCCCGGTAGTCTGTAAAAAACGGGGTCCCGTCGGGGGCGACCTTCTTTTTTTCTGTGAGGATGTCGCAGACCCCCACCAAAGTGATATTCGGGTTCTGCGCTATCGCGTCCAGATGGATAGGCGCGACGGTACCCAGCCCGATCACGGCTGCGCTCTTCATGTTGCTGATCCTACCTGCTCTTTCTTCTGGGGGAACTTACCCTCTTCGGCAATCCGCTTGTTTAACTCAGCCAAATACAGATCCTCGTCCACCGGCAGCGCCACCGGTTTGTCAAGCCAGGAGGACAACAAAATGGCGTTGGCCAGATTTACACCGTTGATGCCCTCAGAGCCAGGGGCCAGTAGTGGTGTGCCAGTCAGCACCTTGCTCGCAAAATTCTCCATAACCGCCAGATGTTGCAGACCGTAAACGTCGGAGCTCTCGAAGGTCTCCTTCGTGTAGAGGCTGCCACCTGTGGAATTGCCGCGTACCAGCGCCCCAAGCTCCTGCATGGATAGGGTGGCGTTCAGCTCCTCCTCGGACTTTGTCAGACGGTAGACGGTAGCAACATTGCTGTTTTCCACCACGATTTTGCCATTGTCAAAGTCAATCTCCAGTCGGTCGGTGCCGATGGGGTCGTGAGTGCAGGTGATGAAGCTTCCGGTGGCTCCGTTAGAGTACTCGGTTATAACAGTCACATCGTTTTCCACGGCGATATCTCGGTGGCTGCCATACAGACACTTAGCGTATACCTTATTGGGGATGCCGCACATCCACTGCCACAGGTCTAGCTGGTGGGGCGCTTGGTTTACCAGTACGCCGCCGCCCTCTCCGCCCCAGGTAGCACGCCAAGCACTCTGGCGGTAGTAGCTGTCGGGCCTCCACCATGAGTTGATAATCCAGTTTGAACGGCGAATCGCCCCCAGCTCACCCGTCTCCACGATGGCCTTGATCTTCTGATAAAGCGGGTTGGTGCGTTGGTTGAACATAATACCAAAGGTCACGTTCGGGTTTGCCGCCGCACATTCGTTCATTTCGCGCACCGCTTTGGCGTACACGCCAGCTGGTTTTTCAACCAGCACCGGCATTCCGCGCTCTAAGCAGTAAATAGCGATCTCGGGGTGCATATAGTGAGGCAACGTGGTGATCACCGCATCTACATGGCCAGAGGTGACCATCTCTCTCCAGTCGGTGTAGAAGGGGTACTCGGGGTATTCAGTCCTGCACAGAGCCTCCCTCGCGGGATCTGTATCGCACAGGGCGCCCAAGGTGCAGTGCGGAATGCTCTCAAGCACCGGCTTTCCCGGGATCAGCGGCTGCGCCTTGCCGGTCAGCAGACTGGCATAGAAGCCGCCCTGCCCGCCTATTCCGATCAGTCCGTAACGAATCTTGTTGCTCATAGTCTTCCTCCTCTATCTATGTGTCATATTGCGTCCAGGATCGCGCGCAACGCGTTATATTGCATGGCGTAGCCCGCGGCCCCGTCTTTCGCCTTGTTTGTCTTTATCACATCGGTGGGAGCCGCCGTCTCTAGTTTGGACAGGGAGTCGAACAAGACCAGGTGAGGCTCCAATGTCAAAAAGCCCTCGTAGTCCTCCCGGTTGATCGCCCGCTGAAGCAGCATTGCAATCTTGCCGTCGCCAGTTCCGCATAGAACGTTTTCCTGGTCGGTGCTCACCGCGTCTTTGATGTGAATGTACTCTATGTAGTTTTCGAGCAGGTCCCAGCATACCTCGGTATCCTCGCCGCACTGAACGAAATTGGCGAAGTCAAATGCGGCGCGGTACGACGGACTGCCCAAACTCTCCATTAGATCCCGGCAACGGCGACCAGTATCTCCATACATCTCCTTCTCATTCTCGTTGATCAGCACGACCCCGTGGAGCCGGGCTACCCGAATAAGGGCGCCCAACTTTTCCAGCACCTTCTCGCGCCATGCTTCGGGCGACTGGCCATGGGGGATATAGAAGCTGAACATGCGGATGTAGCGGCAGTCCAGCAGATGGGCTATTTTGCACAGAGTGTCCAGCTGCTTCAGTTGCCTTTCGAAGCCCGCCTCGTCTTCGATGCCGATCTTGCCGATGGGGGAACCTAGGGAGGAAACCCCCACTCCTGCGGCCTGCAGCCGGGGCAGAAGACGCTCTTGCGCCTCGGCCATGGTATAGTCCCCGATGCCCTTACCATCGGCGGTGCGCAGACAGATGTACTCCATGCCCAGCTGGGTCACCACCTTCAGCTGCTCATCAAAATCGGCGGCGATCTCATCCGCAAAGCCTGAAATTTTGATCTTTTCTTTCATCCCTGCACCTTCCCTTTCTCGGGTTTATTTGGTATGGACACATTTGGGGTTGTGTGCTATTTTTGTTATATACAAATAGTTCATTGGGAGGTAATCATGCAGGAGCAAACCCGCTTCGTGATCAATGCCTCAAAATGTCTCATCGCCCTGGCTACCTTCCTCTGTTTAACCGTCATTTCTATCTGCTTGCTCACCATAAGGGAGTACGCGGCAGCAGCGATCTTTTTCGCGGTGGGGCTTCTGTTTTTACCCGCGGCGTGGGTATATGGGGGCACGGTCACCGTAGACGACGAGGGCATCCGCACCTCCAGGTTTGGTCATACGGGAACGGCCCTCAAATGGGGCGAGGTAGCCGAGGTGGGCGTGGCAGGAAGCCGCATTTTTTGCCGCCGTAACCAGAAGACCGGCACGCTTTATCTCTATGTATCCCCTGTCAGAATGACGGAGGATGAGCGTTTTGACATGATGCTTCGGTTTCCGCCCAAAGATAAAATCTACCTCATCTACTCAAAAAAGGCGTTTACCGCTATCCAGCTGCGATGGGACAACACCATACAGGCTTGGAACACTTGCGAGTTTCGGTTTGACAGGAAGTGAATCACGGCGGTCCCGGGGGCGACGCTTATAGCTCGTGTACCCGGCAGCAGGCAACGAAATGCCCGGGGGAAACCTCCTCCTGTTGCTGTGGTGCGTTGCATGCGTCGGTGGCGTAGCGGCAACGGGCAGCAAAGCGGCAGCCTGGTTTCGGATTGATTGGAGATACCAACTCCCCGTGGATTATTTCACGTTTGTTGGGCTTATGAATGTCCACCGACGGGATAGCTGAGATTAACGCCCTGGTGTAGGGGTGCATCGGGTTTGCGAAAAGTTCTTTCGAGGGGCATTTCTCCACCAGCTGGCCTAGGTACATCACGCAGATATCGTCTGAAATGTGACGCACTACCGACATGTCGTGGGTGACGAACAAATAGGTAAGACCCTTGTCTTGCTGGAGCTTCTTGAGCAGGTTTAGAACCTGTGCCTGGATGGAAACGTCCAGGGCCGAGACGGGCTCGTCACAGACCACGAAGGACGGAGAGAGAGCCAAGGCCCGGGCGATGCCCACGCGCTGGCGACGCCCGCCGTCCAACTCGTGGGGATAGGCCATGTGCAGCCGGGTGTCAATGCCCACCAACCTCATCAGCTCACCGGTCTGTTCTTCGATTTCCTTCTTGCTGTAGCGCTTTGAGACCCTTAGCGGTTCACCCACTGTGCTACTCACTGTCTTGCGGGGATCGATAGAGGAATATGGATCTTGGAAGATGATCTGCATCTTCTCGCGGATCTTGCGTAGCTGCTTGCCCTTCACATGGGTGACGTCCTCCCCCTCGAGGAAGATCTGGCCACCGGTGTTCTCCAGCAAGTGGATGATGGTGCGTCCCAATGTAGACTTGCCGCAGCCGGACTCACCCACCACGCCCAGGGTCTTGCCCCGTTCGATGGTGAAGGTGACATCGTCCACCGCGTGGAGCATCCCGCGCGGGGTGTCAAAGAATTTCTTCAGGTTCTTCACTTCAATGACCGGCATCATTCTAAGCTTCCCCCCTTTAAGACGGCGTTGATATTGCAGCAGCGGCAATCGTGCCCGTCTGGCGTCTGGTATACGCTTATCGCACTCTTTTGGCACTCGTCCGTGACATAAGGGCAACGTGGGCTAAAAGCGCAGCCCGCTGGCAGGTTAGTGGGGTCCGGTGGCAGTCCATCGATATGGTGCAACCACTCCTCGTCCTCGTTCATGTTAGGGATTGCACCGAAAAGACCAATAGTGTAGGGGTGGGTGGGGTAGTCGAAAATCTGTTGCTTGGTGCCGTATTCAATAATGTTGCCCGCGTAGATGACGGCCACCTCGTCGCATACGGTGGCTACCACCCCCATGTCGTGGGTAATCAACAGCATAGAGGAGTTGAACTTCAGGCTCAGCTCTCCGATCAAATCAAGCACCTGAGCCTGGATAGTCACGTCCAACGCGGTGGTGGGCTCGTCCGCCAAAAGCAGGTCCGGGTTGCAGGCCAGAGCTATGGCGATCACTACCCTTTGCTTCATCCCGCCAGAGAACTGGTGTGGGTATTCGAAATAGCGGTCGCCCGAAATGCCCACGGTCTCAAGCATCTCCTTGGCGCGGCGCGTGTGGTCCTCCGGGTTTCTACTGTCACTGTGCAGTCGAACAACCTCGGCTATCTGATCCCCCACCCGCATTACCGGGTTCAGGGCCGTCATCGGATCCTGGAAGATCATGGAGACCTTGTTGCCACGCAGGTCGCGCATCTCTTTTTCAGAGAGCTCTAAGATGTTTTGCCCGTCCAAATATATCGCTCCGCCCACAATTTTGCTTCCGGTATCGGGCAGGATGCGCAGGATAGATTTTGCTACGGTGGTCTTACCGGCTCCGGTCTCTCCCACTAGACCAAGGGTCTTGCCGCGATCCAGTCGTAAGCTTAGCCCGTTCACGGCGTGCACCGTTTCACCGTCAGAAATATATTCCACCACCAAATCTCTGACCACAAGAAAGGGCATACTGTCGGTTCCGTTCATTATATCAGACATTATCGTCACTCCCTTTCCTTATCAGTTTTTCAGCTTCGGGTCTAGGGCATCACGTAAACCGTCTCCCAACAGATTGAGGCTAAGGACGGTGGTGGCGATGGCAAGTCCCGGGAAGAAGACCAGGTGTGGCGACTGGCGCATAAACTGTCGAGCCGAGGAGAGTATAGCTCCCCACTCCGGGATGGGCGGCTGAACGCCCAGACCGATGAAACTGAGGGAGGCTGCGTAGAGGATGCGGCCAGCAATGCCCATGGTTATGTTGACGATGAGAGGGGACATGCAGTTCGGGATTAAGTGGCTTAAAACGATGTTGCTACTGCTGCAGTTGATGCTGCGCGCGGCCTCAATGTACTCGTTGTCGCGCTCCTTCAGAATTTGCGCACGCAATAGTCGAGCCGGATAGGGGATGAACGAAACGGTCATGGCGATGATGGTGTTGGTAAAGCCCGGCCCCAGCATTGCGGACAGGACGATTACCAGTAGCATGGCAGGTAGAGCCTGGAGGACATCCAGAACCCGCATGATCACATTATCCAACCATCCACCCACATAACCGGCTATGGCGCCGATGATCATGCCTATGAGGTTCGAAAGCAAAGTGGAGATAATGCCTAGGCTAAGGGAATACCTGGCACCGTAGAGTACCCGGCTCAGGATGTCCCTGCCCACGTCGTCGCAACCAAAGAGATGCTGCCATGAGGGCAAAGCAAACTGGAGGGACATATCCATGGTGTTGTAGTTGTATGGGCTTATTACGGTGGCAAGAATCGCCAGAATTATCTCCAGGCAAAAGATGACCAGGCCGGCCATGGCCGCTTTATTTTTACGCAGTTGGCGGAAGACGCGCTTGAATTCGCTGCTCTTTTACACCACTTTTTACTGTCAGTTTATATTCCGTACTGTCCTTCAATTGGGATGTATTGCTCAGAT
>CAYNDC010000054.1:0-8422 GCA_964396085.1 uncultured Clostridium sp.
CACCTGCGGGCCTTTGCTGGTCTTCCTGACCTCGAGCACATACACCTTGAGGCGGTCGGTCGTGTTGTACTCCTCGCCCGGGATAGTCTCGTTCATCGCGAGCAGGCCGTCAGTCTTGCCCAACTCCACATACACGCCGTTCTTTTCGACGCGCTGCACGATGGCCGTGAGGATTTCGTTTTCCTTCTCGACATATTCCTCAAAGATAACCCCGCGCTCCGCCTCGCGGATGCGCTGCACGACCACCTGCTTGGCGGTCTGCGCGGCGATGCGCCCAAAGCTTTTGGGGTTGGACTCCTCCTCGAGCACGTCCCCCACCTCGAAGAGCGGGTTGATGCGCTTGGCTTTCTCGATGGAAATCTCGACCGTGGGGCTCTCCACGACCTCAACCACGGTTTTGCTCGCAAATATCTGCACCTCGCCGGTATCCCTGTCCACCACCGCGCGCACGTTGCCCGTGGTGTTGTAGTTGCGCTTGTAGGCCGCGACCAGCGCCGCCTCGAATGCGTCTATCAGCACGTCCTTGTTGATGCCGCGCTCCTTCTCAATGGCGTTCAGGGCCTCGATGAAATCGGCGTTCATGTTTGCTCCTCCCAATTATGATTCAAGTTGACGAAAATCGATCCAGGGCCGCACGAGCGCGGCGTCCTTGCGCAAAATGCGAAGTTCCCGCCCACCCTCAAGGCCGAGCGTGAAGCTTTCGGCGTCGTAGCTGACGAGCGTGCCCTTAAACTCCTTTTTCTTATCCATAGGCGCGTAGAGCTTAACCTCAAGCGTTTGGTTCAGGTTGCGCGCAAAGTCGCGGTCCTTTTTAACGGGATGGTCGAGGCCTACGGAGGATACGATGAGGTAATATGCCTCAGGGATCGGATCCGCCGCGTCGATGAGCGGCTCAATCGCACGGCTCACGCGTTCGCAATCCTCAATTTTTACGCCGCCCGGCGCGTCGATCGTGACGACCAGGTTCATCTGCCCGAACTCGCGCACATAATCGACCTCGTAAAGCTCGAAACCCATCTCCTCAATGCACCCCGTGATGATGCCAGCGACGGTTTGTGTAAGCTTCATGTGCCGCCACCTCCTTCCCCGTCAAAATAAAAGAGCGGGAAACACCCACTCTCATCACACAAATAACGGCTTGGCCGCCCAACAGTAGGTATTATAGCACAGCGCGCGCGCAATGGCAAGCGATTTATGCGGCGCTGCGCCGCCATTTCCCTTGCCCTGCGGCGGCGGAGGTTATCCTTTTTGGTATTTCGCTTTGGCTTATCCGACCTGCGATGTCCCTTCCATGCGAAGGAGCGACGGATCCTTCCCAAAGAAGCGCAGCACAAGCGCAAGGTTGGCGATGAACACAACGGCCTCGCTCACGGGCGTTGCCAGCCATAATCCGCCATCCCCGAACAGCGCGCTCATCCCGTACACCGCGGCTGTAACCACCACGATGCCGCGCCCGGCGGAAATGGCAAAGGCATCGAGGGGACGTCCCATCGCGTTGAAGAAGCCGGCCGAACCCAAATTGAACCCTGCCAGCAAAAACGAATAGGAAAACAGGCGCAGCGCGTTTGCGGCATAGGCGAACACCGCGCTGGAGCGTTCGAGGAAGAGTGCGGTAATATCCGCGGCGAAAAGCTGGCAGCCGAGGAAGCTTATTAGCCCGATCGCCGCCGCGGTGCGCATCGCCAGCACATAGAAACGCACGCAGGAGCGTTTTTCCCCCGTGCCGCGGAAGAACGCCACCAGCGGCTGCATGCCCTGGGCGATGCCCGCCATCACCTGAAGCACGATGTTGTTGACATAAGCCAGCACCGCATAACTCACGACGCCGCCATCCCCCAAAAGGCGGAAGGCTGTGCGGTTGATGAGGAACACCACGAGCGCCAGCGATACCTCGCCTGCGAACTCGGAAACCCCAAGCGCCATGATTTTGCCGTAAATGCCAAGGAAGGGTTTATCCAGACGCACGAAGCGCAGGTTGGACTTTCCCCGCGCAAAGTGCGCAAGGAAAATGAAGAACCCCGCGCCCTGGGCGACGACGGTCGCCACCGCACCGCCTGTCACGCCAAAGTCCAGCCACACGACGAGCACCAGATGCAGCGCGATGTTAATCACAAAGCAACTGAGCATGCCCAGGAGCGAAACGCCGGGGTGTCCTCCCGCCTTGACCAGCACCTCGAAGCCGTAGCCCACCATGAAGAAGAATGTGAACGGCGCGAGCACGCGCAAATACGTTACCACATACTCCAACGTGTTTTCGCCCGCGCCAAGAAAGCGCGCGAGGGGGAAGGTAAAAACCTCCACCAGCACCGCGAGCACGGCCGAAAGGGCAAAGAGCACATACACATTCTGCGTAAAAATGCGGTTAGCCCGCTCATGCTCTGCGCGGCCCAGCGCGAGGGAAACCAAGGTGGATGTTCCCATCGAGAGGAAAACGGCCAACGCGAAAACCGCGTTGATGTAGGGCATGACGAGGTTGATTGCCGCAAGCGCGTATTCGCCCACCGCGCGGGAGAGGAAGATGCCGTCCATCATCGTGTAGAGCGAATACACGAGCATGGACGCTACCGAAGGGATGGCAAAGCGAAAAAAGGTTTTTGCAGTTGGTTTTAGCGTTGTTTCCATAAGATAAAGACGGAAAAAGATCCGTCAGCTCTGCGGGAGCCCCTCCTTTGGCTTTGCACCGCCGAGCGCACACCACAGTGTGATCGTAACAAGAATCAGCGCGCCGCCCAAGAGCGCATAGCGCGCCGGCGCCTCCCCAAGAACCAGCCACACGAAGATCGGGTTGAGCACGATCTCCAACGAGCCGATGAGCACGCAGCCAAGCGCGGGGCAATAGTCGATGGCGATGCTGTAGAGCGCATACGGCAGTCCGAGCTGAAAAATGCCCATCACCGCCACGAGGGACACCGTGAGGACGCTCACCTGCGGCACATAGACGAACGTGAAGGGAATGCCGATGAGCGCCATCATCACAAGCCCCGCGAGCACGCCCGAAAGGCGGCGTGGTTCATCCGACTCCCCCATGAGCAGATACGCGCCCGCGAGCGTGCATCCATCGATAATGGCGATGATGTTGCCAAGCGCGCCGCCGGGGGTCAGCTCATCGAGGAAGAAGAGCGCGATGCCGCAAAGCGTCAGCAGCACCGCCGCATAATCGACGCCGCGATACTTCTTTTTGAACAGCACGATGCCAAGCGCCATCATCCAAACGGGCGAAGTATACTGCAGCACGATGGCGTTGGCCGCCGTCGTCAGGCGGTTGGCGATGATGTAGAGAAAACCCGTCGCGCTGATGCACAGGCCGATTAACAACGAGCGTCCCGTGAAGCGGATGGGATATTTCATCAGCTTCATCGCCAGCAGCAGCGTCCCCGCCGCTGCGAACCCACGCCAGCCGGCGAGCACCATCGCGTTCCACGGCACGAGCTTGATGCATAGGCCGCTCAGGCTCCATAGCAGCGCGCAGGCAAGCATCAACAATATGCCGACATAGGTCTTGTTTTTTGCCATCATGTACCCTCCGGCCACCGAACAAAGAAAAGGGCGGAACGCCCGCCCTTTCATTTACGCTTGTTTTTATTCAGGCTTGGGAGCGCCCACGGGGCACACAGCCTCACATGCGCCGCAATCGATGCACAGGTCGGGATTGATCACATAGATGGCGTCGCCCTGCGAAATCGCGCCCACCGGGCATTCGGGCTCACACGCGCCGCAGCTGATGCATGCATCGGAAATCTTATAAGCCATGTCTAATCTCCTCCATATATATAAGCTAACAGCTATTTTAGCGCAGTTTGTTTCAAAAAGCAAGAGGCGCGGCTATGCGTCCTCCCCCTCCCCGGCGCTCTGCGCACCTTCGGTGCCGGCAGTTTCGCCGCGCTCGCGCGGAGCATCGTTTCTGCCGGCCTTGGACTTGAGATCGCGGAAGGGATACTCCCGCACATCGAACGTGCCATCCGCAAGCGTCACGCGCACGCGGGTCTTTTCGGTGATGACGTTGTTCTCGAGCACCGTGCCCGCGCCATCCGGCGTTACGACCTCGCGGCCGACGCGCGGCATCTGGCGGCGCATGCTCTCGTAGCTGTCCTGCTCGTACTTGAGGCAGCACATCAGCCTGCCGCAAATGCCCGATATCTTCGTGGGCGAGAGCGAGAGGTTCTGCTCCTTTGCCATTTTAATGGAAACGGGCGTGAAATCGGCCAGGAAGGTTTTGCAGCACACGGGCCGCCCGCAGGAGCCTAAACCCCCAAGCATTTTGGCTTCATCCCGCACGCCGATCTGGCGCAGCTCGATACGCGTCTTAAACACGGAGGCAAGGTCCTTGACCAGTTCCCGAAAATCCACACGCCCGTCGGCTGTGAAGTAGAACACGACCTTCGAGCCATTGAAGGAATATTCGACGTCCACAAGCTTCATATCCAGCTTGTGCTCGGCGATCTTCCTCTGGCACATGCTGAAGGCTTCCTTTTCTTTGGCGCGGTTCTTATCCCTCTGCTCGCGGTCATGAGCCGAAGCGACGCGCTGCACCTCCTTAAGAGGCGCGACGATCTGATCCTCCTCCACCTCCTGCGAGGCGCTTACGACATCCCCGAATTCCGTTCCCCGGGCGGTTTCAACGATGACGCCATCGCCCTCATTCACCTCAAGTTCACCAGGGCTGAAAAAGTAGGTTTTCCCTCCCTCTCGGAACTTGACTCCTATGACTACTTTCATTGATCAACAACCTCCGATATATCCAAAAAAAGCCTGTTCAACGCCGGAACGGCGTAATACCAGCCGCTTCCCGCACGCACGATTCCCGCGTTTGCCAAGCAGATCATCTCTATCATACACGCAAGCTTTCCTAATGTAAAGCGCCCGACCAAGCGCGCTGCCTCTTGCGCCCGGTCGGGGTTACCCCGCCCATTCTCCCCCAGTTTGTGGCGGAGCATGTCCGAGAGAAAGGAAAGCATGAAGGGGAGCGCCTCGCCCGCCTGCGCAGCAAGCGTCTTGGCGGCGCTCGCCGGCAGGCCTCCCTCGAGCAGGCTTACGAGCGCATCGAGCGAAGCTGCGCGCAACGCACGAAAATCTTCCTGCAAGTAAAGCCGTTCCCCGCGGGCGATGCTGCCGCAGCTCATTGCGGCAAAGAGGCGTGCGTCCGCCTCCGATGCGCCTAAGCTGAGCAAGCGTTCGCGCACCGTCTCCTCCCCCGCAAGGCCCGCGCGCATCACAAGGCAACGCGAGGCGATCGTGGGCAAAACGCCATCCGCATTGCCCGTGAGGAAAAACACGGTGTTCGCCGGCGGCTCCTCAATGGTTTTTAAGAGCGCGTTTTGCACCTGCTTCGAGAGTGCATGCGCGCTCCACACAACGATCGCGCGGCCATACTGCCCCGTGGGTCTATGGTTGAGCTCGCGGATGATCTCGCGCACTTCGTCGATTTTAGCGTTTGCGCCGTTCAGTTCGAAATAGTCCGGGCATTGCTCGAGGGGCATGTCCCCCTCGGCCGCGCCAAGGCACACCGTGCGGGCTGCACGCCGCGCCTGCTCTTGGCAAAGCGTTTCATCCTGCCCGGAAAGAAAAAAAGCATGACAAGCCCGCCCCGCCCCGAGGGCATGCGCGAGCCTGCCATCGATTAATTGATATGCCCCTGTCAAAATTTATGGAATTCCCCAACATCCACGATGAACACCGTCGCGCCCCCCAACGTCACCTGAACAGGCGTGGGCGAGCTGTCGGCGTAACCGGGCAGCGTCGAGGGGATCACCATGAACTCCTTGCGCAGGCTGGATTTGGATTTAATCAACTCCAGCGTTTCGGGAACGGTTTTATCCTCCACGCCGATCATCAGCGTCGTGTTGCCACCGTGCAGGAATCCGCCCGTGGACGAAATGCGCGTCACGCTGATGTTGCTTTGCACCAGCGCCTTGATGAGCCTCTTTGAGTCGTCGTTCTGGACGATCGTGAAGATCAGTTTCATCGCCTATTTCTCCTTTCCGGTAGAGGGTTCGCCTATAAGAAGGTTTCGCAGTTCTTCAACGTCCGCCGCCGTATGGGTGGGTTGGCAGGAGGCGATCTCCTGCGCGCTGCCGTAACCGTAGGTGACGCCGATGGAAGCAACGCCCGCCTTTTTTGCAGCGAGCAGATCGAAATGCCGATCTCCTACCATGACGGCGCGTGCTTTTTCTGCCCCGAGCGCCTCGAGCGCTGCCATGAGGATGGGCAGTTTCTCTGCGCTGCCGCCCGGCGTGCCGCCCCCGATATAGTCGAAATACGGCGCAAGGCCGAAACGCGTCAGGTGCGCCTTTGCCGTAGGTGTGATCTTGGACGTGACAACGCCAAGGGTAATGCCCGCCGTTTTCAGCTCCCCAAGCAGCGATTCGATGCCGGGATAGGGCTTGATGAGATCCATTCCCACGGTTGCTGAAATTGTGTGGTAGAGCCGCACCGCCTCCGGAATCAGCTCCGATGGCACTTTGAGTATGTTTTGGAAGCTATCCGCCAGCGGCGGACCGACCATTTTGACCATTTCGCAATCCGGAAGATCGGGCAAACTCAGCTCGCGCAACACCGCGCGCGCCGCCGCAAAAATGCCGGGGCCAGATTCTACAAGAGTTCCGTCGAGGTCGAACAAAGCGATCGTATATGGCAAGGAGCGTGCGCGCTCCGGATCCTGTGTCTTTTTCAATAGTATACTCCAAACTCGGCTTTCATGCAAGAAAAGCGCTCATTGCGCGGCTTTCGCGGCAATGGCCTCGCGGATGAGGCCAACCATCTGCTCGGTGGGTGAAAAGCGCACCGCGCCGAGCTTTCCGTTCTCGCGGTAGACCAGCGTGTGCGAGCGGCGCGCGAGCAACTCCGAATAGCGCTCGGTGTTCAAAAAGCTGATCTTCTCGCCAAACGCCTCGCCCGGTTCGAGCAGAGCCTCGAGCTGCGCGGGTTTGACCGCCAGGAGGAACTTGCCCTTTTTGCCGGTTGTGCGCTCAAAGAGGACCGTGCCCTCCTCCCAGGGATAGGGCTTATCCTCGCCGAATATGTTCAACTCGCCCGGCTTGATTTGCCGATAGATGATGGAATAGCGAAAATCGCACAGGCGCGCCCGGTAATAATAGTAGCATGCACCGCAAATGAGCAGAAACAGGAACGCCTTGGCGATGGCATCCCACGGCGCGCGGAAGGTGGCGAAGAAGTCGAAGACGCGCCGGGCGAACACGAACGCCAACACGAGTGCGATAAGGATGACGAAATCCACCCCTGCGCTTTCCGATTTTCTGCCGGTTCTTTCTTGATGCATAGCGTACCTCACGAGAAATGGTTACGCATATAGTACCATTGCGCCAGGCGAGTGTCAAACCACTTGTTGCGCACTTGTTCCTCATGTATAATCAAATTAACGCAACTGTCTTTGCGGACGGTGCAATAAAGTAAGGGGGGTATCACATGCGTTATTCGATCGAGGGCGGCGCTTTACCGGTTGCCGTCATCCAGCTCAATCCCGGCGAGGCCATGATCAGCGAATCCGGCGGGCGAACCTGGTCCCGCGGCGCGGTGCTGACCGAGGCGACGAGCGAGGGCGGCGCGGGCAAGGCGCTTGGCCGTATGTTCATGGGTGAAAGCTTGTTTATGAGCAAGTACACCGCCCAGAGCGCGGCGGAGATCGCCTTTGCCTCCAGTTACCCCGGGCGCATCGTCGTGCGCCAGCTTGCTCCGGGAGAAAGCATCATCTGCCAGAAGAAGGCATTCCTGTGCGGCACGTACGGCGTGCAGCTCGCGGTGCACTTCAACAAGAAAGTCGGCGCCGGCCTCTTTGGCGGCGAGGGGTTCATTATGCAGCGCGTTACGGGCCCCGGCCTCGTGTTCCTCGAGTTTGACGGGCATTGCGTAGAATACGATCTCCAGAGCGGTGAACAGATCGTGTGCGACACGGGCGTTCTCGCGATGATGGACATGACCTGCTCGGTTGATGTGCAAATGGTCAAAGGCGTAAAGAACATGCTCTTTGGCGGCGAGGGCTTGATCGACACCGTCGTTACCGGCCCCGGCAAGGTCACGCTGCAAACGATGACCATCAGCCAGCTTGCAAAGCAGCTGATCCCTTATTTGCCCAGTAAGAGCTGACGCTTGAGATCCAACGAGTGCAGAACGGTTCCCGCCGGATGAGCGGGAACCGTTTTTTTATGCCGCAATCTTCTCTGATTTCCTGGCCGCAGCTTGTTAAATCCGCTACCCGACGATGCCCTCGTCGAACAGGCGGGCGAGGGATTCTTGCGCTTGGATCGATTCGATGGTGAACGTGAGGTTTGGTGAAAGTCGGTTTGCCTGACGCATGAGCGCAACGACGTCGAGCGTGCCATCAAACAGGCCGCAATGCCCGTCGCGAGCGCCGTCGTTGTTGTGGATGTGCATGTGCGCGAGGTGCGGCGCGAACGCCTCCACCCAA
>CAYNDC010000055.1:0-8284 GCA_964396085.1 uncultured Clostridium sp.
CGGGGTCGTATTTGATCGTGCCGTCGCTATCCGTCACGGCGCGCTTGAACTTTTTCAAAATGACCGCGGGGTCGTCCATAATCGCGACATAGCCGTTGGGGTTCGGGTCGGATTTGGACATTTTCTGCGTGGGATCCTGCAGGCTCATCACGCGCGAGCCAACCTTGGGCATGTAGCCTTCGGGCACGGTGAACACCGGGCCGTGCGCGTTGTTGAAACGGATGGCGATGTCTCTCGTCACTTCGATATGCTGGCGCTGGTCATCGCCCACCGGCACGAGGTCGGTTTGGTAGAGCAATATATCGGAGGCCATCAGCACCGGGTAGGTATAGAGCCCGGCGTTGATATTGTCCGCATGCCGCTGGGACTTATCCTTAAATTGAGTCATGCGGTTCAGTTCGCCCATGTAGGTGGAGCAGGAGAGGAGCCAGCTCAACTCGCAATGCGCGGGAACGTGGCTTTGCACGAACACCACGGAGTCCTTCGGGTCGACCCCGCAGGCGAGGATGAGCGCGACGGTCTCTACCGCGCGGCGGCGCAGGCTCTCCGGATCCTGCCGGACCGTGAGCGCGTGAAGATTGACCACGCAGTAATAGCATAGCCTATCCGGCCCCTGGAGCAAAGTCCAGTTGCGCAGCGCTCCTACATAGTTGCCAAGCGTGGGCGAACCAGAGGGCTGAATGCCGCTGAATACGATTTTCTTCTTTTCCATTGCCGCCGCATTTTCTCCATATGCAAAATCTAATAACCATCGTATTATACAGCATTTTTTTGCCTATGGCAATGCAGGGCGCGAAATGCTAGAATGGCAGGGAGAGATGATTCCGGAGGCTATATGTCATATCAGGCGCTTTACAGACAATATCGCCCGCGCCGCTTCGATGAGGTGCTCGGGCAGGAACATGTGACCACCATCCTGAAAAATCAGATCGCGTCAGGCCGCACAGCGCACGCGTATCTGTTTTCCGGCACGCGCGGCACGGGCAAGACCAGCACGGCGAAAATTCTTGCGCGTGCCCTCAACTGCCTTTCTCCCGAGGCGGGCGAGCCTTGTGAGAAATGCGCCGCCTGCCTGATCACGCGGGGGGAGAGTGCCGATATCATCGAGATGGACGCCGCCTCCAACAGCCGCGTGGAGGAGATGCGCGCCTTATTGGATAAAACGCGCTTTCTTCCGCTTGAAGTTGCGCGCAAGGTTTATATCATTGACGAGGCGCATATGCTCTCGGAGAGCGCGAACAACGCTCTTTTAAAGACCCTCGAGGAGCCGCCCGCGCACGTTGCGTTCATCCTCGCTACAACTGAGCCGCAGAGCATCCCCGCAACGATTCTCTCGCGCTGCCAGCGCTTCGACTTCCACCGCATCGGCGTGGAGGACATCGTACGCTGTGTGGATGGTGCCGTGCGCGGTGCAGGTGGGCTGATCGACGAGGAAGGCTTGCTTGCCATCGCACGCGCAGCCGAGGGCGGCATGCGCGATGCGCTTTCACTTGCAGACCAGTGCCTCGCCTTTTGCGGCACGCATGTGAGTGCAGATGGTGTTTATTCCGTTTTAGGGAGCATGGAGGGGGAGTTCCTCTTCCGCGCGGCGGATGCGCTACTCTCGGGCGAGCGAGCGGCGGCACTTCGCGCGCTCGACGAGGTCATTTCAGACGGGCGCGACCTTTCGAGCTTCGCACGCGATTTGACGGCGCATTTTCGTGCGCTGCTGCTTGCCAAGCTCTGCGGCAACTGCGCGGATATCCTCGAGTGCACCGAGGACGCCATGCGCCGCTACATCGCCCAGGCACAGGGCGTGGACGCGCAAACGCTCCTGCGTGCGCTCGACATTTTGATGAACGCCATGGGCAACATGCGCTACCTTTCGCTGCCCCGCGTGCAGTTGGAGTGCGCGTTCGTTCGCATTACCTCACCTGAGGAGGAGCCGGTGCAAACGCCGGCGCTCATCGTTGAGCGCATGGAAAAGCTTGAAGCGAAGCTCAAGAACGCATCCCTGACGCCCGTGGCAGGCGGGGGACAGGGGCAATCCCCGCGCGAGGGAGCGCAACGGGCAGAAATGCTCCCGCAGCCCGAACAAACGGATAGCATGGAAAAGGCGAAAAAAGCGCAGGCGGCGGAAAAGGCTGAAAAAAGCGATAAAATTAAGAAGGAAGCAAACATTCCCCAGGACGCAGCGGCGTTGTGGGAGAGGCTCAAGCCGCTTGCGGCGGCGAAGAATCCATCCCTCGGTGCGCTGTGGCTGCGAACGGGATCCGTTTCCCTCGCGGGAGATATACTCACCGTCAGCTTTCCGCAAAAGACCTTTGTGGAGGCGTTCACGCGGCAGGAGAGTTTGCTCGCTCCTCTTGTTGAAGGCTTGCGAGCCGGCACGAGGCTACGCTTCACGCTTGCGGGTGAACCCGATTCCCTGGAGGAGCTGGCGCGCAATGCGTTTGGCGGCAATATAGAAATAGTGGATTGATGGACACGCGCCGCAATATGCGGTATAATACCTTGTTAATAGATCATTTCGGAGGGTGTTATGGCACGAGCGAATTTCCCCGGCATGGGCGGCGGCAACATGCAGCAGATCATGAAGCAGGCGCAGAAAATGCAGCAGGATGTCGCGCGCATTCAGCAGGAAGTTTCCGAGCGTGAGTTTACGGCGAGCGTTGGCGGCGGCGTGGTTTCGGCTACCGTTTACGGCCGCAAGGAAGTGAAGGCTATCACCATCGATCCCGCCTGTGTCGATCCGGACGATGTGGAAATGCTTCAGGATCTTGTGCTGGGCGCGGTGAACGAGGCGTTGCGCCTGGCGGAGGAGACCATGTCCGCCGAAATGAACCGTGCGACCGGCGGCATGAACCTGGGGTTCTAAAGGCGCATGGCGGTCGACTCCATCAGCACGCTCGCGTTGCAGCTTGCGCGCTTGCCGGGCATCGGCACCAAGAGTGCGCAGCGCTTGGCGTATTTCATCCTCGATATGCCGGAGGGCAGCGCGCGCGAACTCGCTGCTGCCATCGTGCGGGCGAAGGAGAAGGTGCGCTTTTGCCCCGTGTGCGGCAACTACACGGAGGTTGAGCCGTGCGCTATTTGCGCGGATCAACAGCGAAGCGCAAAAACGCTGTGCGTGGTCGAAGAAGCGCGGGATGTTTTTTCCATGGAGAAGCTGCGCGAGTACCGCGGCAAATACCACGTTTTGCATGGCGCGATTTCACCAACGGACGGCATCGGCCCCGGGGATATCCGCATCAAGGAGTTGCTTGCGCGCGTGGAGCAGGGCGGGGTCGTTGAGGTGATTTTAGCCACCAATCCGGATGTTAAGGGCGAAGCGACGGCGAGCTACATCGCGCGCCTGCTAAAGCCCAAAGGAGTCCGTGTGACGCGCATCGCCCACGGCATCCCGATTGGCGGAAATCTCGAGTATGTCGATGAAATGACGCTGCTCAAAGCCATGGAGGGACGCCGGGAGATGTAAAAAAGCCTCTTTTTATGAGGCTCGTTCATGTTTTGTTCACTTTATGGCAACCTTTTGGTTGAATCCATCGTTTATGATGTTAGATAATCCCAATATTGCGCGGGAAGGAGGGGAAACGGCATGAAAAACAACGTGAAGCTTCTGGCTCTGCTCGTTTTTGTGCTGCTCTTCGCCTGCGCGTGCGCAACCGTTGCGGGTTCCGGGATGACCGATGAACGCGTCTGGGCGGAAGCCCAGCGGGTCTATCGCATTTCCTCCCTCGTGGTGCGAGGTGAGGCCGTTCGCTCTCACCTCAACGAGAATGGGGATACCTGCTACGATTTGCTGGTTGACGAGGTTCTTGCCGGCTCTGCCGCCGTCGGGGATCTCATCCATGTCACGCAAGGTTCCATGAAGGAGGGCGGGTCCTACCTGCTCTACCTCACGCACGATGCTTCCGACGTCTATTACAGCGAGGATGTTTCCGGCTACACGCTGGTTACCGAGGAGCCGCTGCCCGTCACGCAGGAGGACGAGGTGGAGTTCGCCGGCGCGAAGCTTCGCCTTCTCGATATCCGCGCGAGCATCCGCGAGAGCAACAGCGTCATCGCCATGCCTTCGCGCACCTACTATTATCAAACCCTCGCCGGCCTGACGGATGCTTCCTCTGAAATTTTCATCGGCCGCATCGCCTCATTTTCCGCTTTGAAAGATACCCGGTTCCGCTCGGATGCCGAAGGGGCGACCGTTGAAAACACACTGCCCGCATCCGTTTTGGACATCGAGGTTTATGGCGCACTCAAGGGGACGCTGCGCTACGGTGAGCGCATCGAACTCGTCTATTGCCCGGCGCTCAACGAGGAAATGATCGACGCCACGACCCTGAAGCCCCTTTCCTACCGCGCGGACAACGCGACCGTGCCAGAGGTGGACGGCGTGTATCTCTTTTTCCTCGTCGGCTCGCCCGACGACAAACAAACCTATTACTTCGGCGTAAACCCGATTCAAGGGTTTGCCACGCTCGATGCGAAGGACCGCGTGCAGGTCACCCACCTGAATCGTGCGCTTTCAAGCTATTACAGCCTCGACGCGCTCGTCAGGGATATTGGAGAAATCAACCATTAGGGAAACAACGCACAAGTCGGGCGCAAGTCTCTCACAGCTCTTTTTGCGCGAAAGCTGCGTCGATACCGCTCACAATAGCGCCGCGATAGCTGCGCTTTTTTCTTGCCCTGTATAACAATCCCTCGCAAGGGCTATGTCCATCCGTTTGTGCGCGATCGCCTTTGTGATTCACAAATGAACATTGCATATACTGGAACGGCTTGTACCTGATGTAATGGTCAAGGCCGTAGTGTATGTTGAGCCTATGAACCGCAACGCTGCTTTCCCCCTGATTGCACCGAAGTCGGCGAAAGTTCCCCATTTATTTCACATTCAACCATTTACAGCCGCGCGGGAAATGAGTATGATAGTGTAGTATACTAGATTTTAAGGAGATGATTACCATATCGCTGCGCATATTCACGGATTCGTCGGCCAACCTGCCTGAACAGGTGCTGCGGGAGCGGGACATTCAGGCCGTTTCCCTCACGCTTTCGGTGAACGGGGGGGAGATGCTCTGCTACGATCCCGATCATCCTTTCGATGGGGAGGCGTTTTACGCGCACATGCGCGCGGACGATAAGCTCGTGCTGCACACCTCCATGATTAACGAAACCGCGTTTGCCGCCGCCTTTGAGCCATGCCTCGCTGCGGGGGACGATGTGATCTTCATCGCCATGTCCTCGGGCATCAGCGGCACGTATCATGCGGGGGAAACGGCTGCCCAAAGAATGCGTGAGAAGTATGGCGATCGGCGCATCCGCACGGTCGATACGCACGCGGCGTCTCTGGGCGAAGGGTTGATGGTCATCGAAGCTGCGGATATGCGTGACAAGCACGCCTCGGTGGATGAAATCGCGGATTTCCTCTTGCTGCGGCGCGAGAACATGCACCAGCATTTCATGGTGGGCGATTTGCTCTACCTCAAGCGCGGCGGCCGCATTTCAGCAAGCGTGGCGCTCGCCGGCAACCTCTTGAGCCTGAAACCTATTTTGAAGGCCGATGAGGAGGGGCGTATCGTGCTCGACCGAAAGATCATCGGGCGCAAAAAGGCGCTGCGGACGCTTGAAGAAATCTTCGACGAGCATTATCATCCTCTGCCGGAGAACGCACACGCGGGCATTGCGCACGGCGCTTGTGAGGCGGATGCAAAGGCTCTCGCGGACACGATTCGTCAAAAGCACCCGGAGGTGAACTTTACCATCGTATGCTACGAGCCCGGCACCGGCGCGCACGTCGGCCCGGACACGGTGGCGCTGTTCTTCTGGGGAGCGGAACAGGAGGAGCGCGCGGCGCTGCTCACGGGAGTCCGGGCGAAGATCGCCTCCGAGGCCGCCAATCTCAAGACGGAACTCGAGCACAAACTCCATAAAGAAAAAGAATAAGGCGAACTGATCGTTGATCATTCAGAGGCATTAGATCAATACGGCTCGGTGTGATTCGTTGGGATACATGTAAGGCGGCCTGCGTGCAAGCGCAGGCCGCCTTTATGAAATGACTTCCAATCCTTTATTCCACAGTTTCATCCGTATGCGTGATGCGGTAGGAAAGGGCGCAGATGCTGTCGCTCAGGTGGACGTTTTCGGTGGGCACGGATACGGCAAGGTCGGTCGGAACAAAATTCCAAATGCCTTTTATGCCCGCGCCAACCATGGTTTGCGCAATTTCCTGCGCGGCGGAGCGGCGTGCGGCAATCACGCCGATATCCACGCCGTTCTCGCGGATATAGTCCGCGAGATGCGACATGCTGTACACGGGCTTACCATCGACCTCGCTACCCACCAACGAGGGATCTACGTCGAAGAGCGCCAGAATGCGAAAGCCGATTTCCGCAAAGCCGGCGAAGCTCGTGAGCGCGCGGCCAATGTTGCCTGCACCCGCTATCACGAGCGTATGCTCGACGTCGATCGAGAGGATGGAGCGAATCTCAGCGAGCAGGGAGGTGATGTTGTAGCCATATCCCTGTTGGCCAAAGCCACCGAAGCAGTTGAAATCCTGCCGGATCTGCGAAGCGCTCAAGCCCATCTGCCGCGCGAGCCGCTCGCTGGAGATGCGCTCGGTTCCCGCTTGTTCAAGCATGGACAAGTGCCGATAGTATCGGGGGAGGCGCTTGATCACCGCCTCGGAGACGCGTTTGTTAAATGCCATGAGTTTCCTCCGATCCGCTTGTGATGCAAGGTGGGCGGCATCTGCGCAAGATACTCCCACCCTATTGTGTGAATAGAATAACAAATAAAAGATTTTTAATCAATCTTTAATCCGTCGAGCAACGGACGGAACGCATTTTGTGTTTTATCCTCGCTCCATTCGCCCGTGATGCCGCAGTGCGCCGCGCCAAGCTCGATGTGGAGCATGGCAATGCCGCAATCCAGCCTGCCCCAGCCAAAGTTCCACGCGATATTTTCCACGATGATACCCTCGCCCGTGGGGTCAAAGCTCCAGGGCTGCGCGTTCATGGCGCTTGGCGCGCGCCGTGCACAGGTGAGAGCACAGCGCTTCCATTCGGGCAGAGCGTCGAAGGTCTCCTTGGAAAGCTCGGTGAGTTCCGCCATCGTGCTGCGCTTGCGCTCGACATAAGCTTCGGCCGCCGTGCCGATGGAGATCACGCAAACGAGCGTTTCTTCCTGCTCTATGGGGAGCGCCTTCTTGAGGGCGGCTTTGGAAAAGCTCGCACCCAGCCAACAGCTGCCAAGGCCCAGGGAGGTGCATTCGAGCACGAACGCCTCGCCGATATAGCCGAGCGTTTCCGGCCGTGCGCCGCGGCTGATGAGTGCGGCAAACGTGGAGGTACCTTTAATTTTGCCGCCGAGCAGGCCGGCGAAAGCGCGTTCATCGCGCATCACCACGATGCGAACGCCGCGCGCGGAGAGCATATCGGCTGTTTCCTGAAGCACGGAGAGCTGCTCGTTTGTCGGGTCGGCTGCGTAACTGCGCACGGAAAAGCGCGTGTTAGCCGCCCGGTACCATTTCTCCATTGAGGATTCCATAGGTAGGCCTCCTATTCGAGTGTTTTTTTCAGATACTGTCCCGTATAGCTTTCCGCCACTTGCGCGATCTCCTCCGGCGTGCCGCAGGCGATGAGCGTGCCGCCGCGGTCGCCTCCCTCGGGGCCAAGGTCAATGATGTAGTCCGCGGTCTTAATCACGTCCAAGTTGTGCTCGATCACAACCACGGTGCTGCCTCCCTCGCACAGCCGTTGGAGGATGGCGAGCAGGCGCTTCACGTCGTCCACGTGCAAGCCGGTCGTGGGTTCATCCAGCACGTAGAGGGTTTTGCCGGTATCCTTGCGGGAAAGCTCCGTCGCCAGCTTCACGCGCTGCGCTTCGCCCCCCGAGAGCGTGGTCGAGGGCTGCCCCAGCTTGAGATAGCCAAGGCCGACGTCGTGCAGCGTTTCGAGCTTGCGGCGAAGCTTGGGAAGGGGCTGGAAGAAGCGCAGCGCCTCCTCCACGGTCATGGCCAATACGTCTGCGATGGATTTGCCTTTGTAACGAACCTCAAGCGTCTCGCGGTTGTAGCGCTTGCCGTGGCAAACCTCGCAGGGCACATAAATATCCGGCAAAAAATGCATTTCGATCTTGATGATGCCGTCTCCGCGGCACGCTTCGCAGCGCCCGCCCTTGACGTTAAAGCTGAAACGTCCGTTGCTAAAGCCGCGCATGCGCGCGTCTGGCGTCTGGGCGTATACCTCTCGGATGAGGTCAAACAGGCCCGCCACAATGCCGATGGTGAGGCTGTTGGGCAGCC
>CAYNDC010000056.1:0-8216 GCA_964396085.1 uncultured Clostridium sp.
CCCCATTTGGATTTCCGACTATGTGCTCATGAGTTACGGCACAGGCGCCATCATGGCCGTGCCCGGACACGATGCGCGCGACTATGCCTTCGCCAAAGCCTTCAACCTCCCCATTGTGGAGGTGGTTTCGGGCGGAGATATTTCCAAAGAAGCCTATACCGAATGCGCGCGCGGCAGGATGGTCAACTCCGGCTTCCTCGATGGGCTGGAGGTCGAAGAAGCCAAGAAGGTCATCACTGATTATCTCATCGAGCACGGCATCGGCGCGCGGAAAGTCAACTACAAGCTCAGGGACTGGGTGTTCGCGCGCCAACGCTACTGGGGCGAACCCATCCCCCTGGTCCAGTGCGAACACTGCGGATGGGTGCCGCTGCCCGAGAGCGAGCTGCCGCTCAAGCTGCCTATGCTTGAGGATTTCTCCCCCACGGATGACGGCAGCTCCTGCCTCGCCCGCGCCAAAGACTGGCTGCACACCACCTGCCCCAAGTGCGGCGGCCCCGCTGTGCGCGAGGCGGACACTATGCCCAACTGGGCAGGCTCCAGCTGGTATTTCCTGCGCTATGCCGACCCGCATAATGATCGCGAGCTGGCAGGACGCGACAAACTCGATTATTGGACGCCTGTGGATTGGTATAACGGTATCCAAGGAAGCCGACGAATACTGGAGCCCCGTCGACTGGTATAACGGCGGCATGGAGCACACGACGCTGCACCTGCTCTATTCCCGCTTCTGGCATAAGTTCCTCTACGACATCGGCGTTGTGCCCACGAAGGAGCCTTACCTCAAGCGCACGAGCCACGGCATGGTGCTGGGTGAGAACGGGGACAAAATGTCCAAATCCCGCGGCAACGTCGTCAACCCGGACGATTACATTCGCGACTACGGCGCGGATTCATTCCGCATGTACATCATGTTCATGGGTGCGTTCGACCAGCCCATCCCCTGGAACGCGCAGGGCACCAAGGGCTGCCGCCGTTTCCTCGAGCGCGTGTGGCGCCTGCAGGACATGGTAAGCCCCGAGGAGGGCGTGCGCGATTGCCTCAAAGCCTCCCTCAACGCATGCATCAAAAAGGTGGGCGAGGACATCGAGCGCATGAAGTTCAACACTGCTATTGCGGCGCTGATGAGCTTCGTCAACGATGCGTACGCCGCGGAGTCCATCACGCGCGAAGAGCTCAGAACCCTCTTGGTTTTGCTTTCCCCCTTTGCGCCGCATATCGCAGAGGAGATCAACGCCGCGCTTGAGCTGGGCTGCCCGCTCTATGCGGCCACTTGGCCGAATTATGACCCCGCCGCCCTCGTGGAGGAAACGCTTGAACTGGGCGTACAGGTCAACGGCAAGGTGCGCGCGCGCGTTCTGGTTCCCTCCGGCATGGCGAACGAGGAAATTCAAGCGCTCGTGCTCGCCAACGACGAGCTCCAACCCTTCCTCGAAGGGAAGAGTGTGAAAAAGGTCATCGTCGCACGCAACGTCGTGAACGTCGTAGTCGGGTAAGCAAAGAACCGCCCGGGTTCCGCCTCAGCTCCCGCTGGGAGCTACGACTGCAATGGCACCGCAGGAGTGATCCACCGGCAAGCCAACGGGCAGGGAAGGCCCTTGGCAGGGTTTCGAGGCGGGTGATCCCCTCGAGCATCCTCGCCCGCATACAAATGAAGGGGCGGCCATACGGCCGCCCCTTTGCAATCGATTGGTTTAGGTGTTATTTCACGCCGTCCTCAAGGGTGTTTTCCACGGGGGAATCCTCCACGTTGGCGATGGCGCCGCGGGCAAACACGAGGCGCGCCTTATCCGGGCCGACGGAAATGGTGACGATATCGTCCCGAATGTTGGTGACGGTGCCGTAGATGCCGCCGATGGTACGCACGCGATCCCCCACCTTGATGGCGGCCAGCATGTCCTTAATTTTTTTATCCCGCTTGCGCTGGGGGATGATCATTACCGCGAAAAGAACCACCATCATAACAACGATGATGATCATGCTGCCGTTATTTGCAAAGAACTCCGAAAATCCGCTCACGACGCCTTCTGGCATATTGATTACCTTCCTGATTCGTATTTTTGTCGCCGGTTGCGCCGGCCGCTTTGCTCAATCATAGTATATGCTCCCCGCAACGTCAAGGAAAAATGCCCTCTGCGGCCAAAATATCACATTCTCAACAAAATTCAAGCGTGCAGCAGGGGCCGAGTTCCCCTTCAAGCAAAGCCCCGAAATCGGAGGCGCCCGTTTGCCGCAGCAGCGCGGCTGAATCGAGCGGGCAAATCATCGAGAACATCATGCGCGATTGAGGCACGAGTCCCGCCGGTCGCATCGAGGCAGGCAGGCGGAAGGAGATTTCCCCGTAGCGCAAGGCCAGCGCGCGCACGAGCGGCTCCGGCATGCTGCCCGCAAGCTCCCAAACCTCCGCGCGCTCATTGCCCGGCGTGACGAGCGCATAGGCTTGTCCATCACTCAAAGCCGTGCCCGCGAGCAACGCCTCCCGGCGGTATGCTTCCATATCGCGCTGCGTGCGCGCCATCATGCCCGCGTAAGCCTTTGCAAACGCGTTATAAACAGCGAGCATTTCATCGGCCTGTGCTTCGTGCAGCTCGCTTGCGGGCAGCGACGCCGCCTCACTGGCCGTGAGCGTATATTCATCGTGATAGGCGAAGGGAACATATCCAAAGCGCGCGTAGATATCGGCATCCGGCTTGAGCAGCGCGGCAACGACGCCCTGTGCGCGCAGCCTTTCGTGCGCCGCACCGATGAGTGCGGCGGCGATGCCCCGCCTTCGGTATTCCGGTAGCGTCGCCACACCGGCGATCATCGCCGTGGGCACGCTGCGCCCGCCAAAGCGAAGCGGATAGGGCAGCGCGTGCAAAGCGCCGACCATCCTTTCCCCCTCGAACGCGGCGAGGATGTTTTGCGCCCGCGTGCGCACGGAAAAATAGTATGCGGAATAACCGTTGGCGTCCTGTGGAAACACAACGTCCCAAAGCGCGCGCGCGGCTTCATACTCTTCCGGCTCGATCGGGCGGATCAGAAAGCTCACAGCGGCCTCCCAACGTATTTTTCAATGAAATCCGCGGGGTAATAGGAAAGCTTCGCGCGGCGAAGACCCTCGAGGCCCATATCCTCCTCACGGTTGATCAGGCGCACATGCGAAAGCTCATTTTTGACAAACAGGTTGTTGATGAGCGTAAAAAGGCCGGGAATGTCCGTATCCGCCTTTTCGATGTGGACGACCGCCATCTCCTCGTCGATGCACTCGCCCAGCGTATACGCCCTGAGCTTGCCCTCGATGCGCACGCCCGCCCCCACGACGCCCAGCGCCTCCATGTGGGTGATCAGCTCGCGGATGGCGATATACTCATTCACGGCGTCCGGGTCTTCGGGCGGTTTGCCCTGAAGCCACTCGTTGTAGAGGGCCATGCACTCCCCGAGCATGTCGGAGTTGAGGCGCACGTATTCGTAGCAAGCGCCGTAGCGCGCCGTGAACTGGTTGATGTGGTTGCGTTTGGCGTGGAGCTTTTTGCCCGAAAGATCCCGCAGGCTCTCCATGGTATATACATAATCGAAATTATCCCGGTCCTCCTCAAGGACATAGCCCGGGCAATGCTCGAACGCCTTGCGAATGGAGCCGGAAACCGCCCGGAACACGGGGGGGATCCCCTCCGCGCGGCAATAGGCAACAGCCGCGTCGAGCGCGCGGGCATAATCGCCCTCCGGCTCGCGCGTGAGCGGCGCAAACATGAAGCGGCCTTCGCCAAAGTCTAGCAGGAAAAAGAGAACGCCATCCTCTTCGGCAACTTTGATTTTATCCTCAGCGCCCCAAATCAAAAGATTTGTGAACGTGTACTCGGAAGCGTGAAGCCGCCACGGCTTGGTGTAGCTTTCCACGAAGGACTTCATGGAAACATCAATCGAACGAAAATCCATACAATAAACAAACCCTCCGTATGTATTCTATACAGCCGGAGGGTAAAAAGCAAGTCCGCGTTGCGCGTGGGTACGCTCTTTGGGGCAATCCGCAACAGGCGCACCGCCCGTTGGGACAATTACGAAAGCTTCAGATAATCGGCAATCACCCAGCCATAAACGCCGCCGGCGTTGACCAGGCACCAGCCGTCGAGCACGAGATAGACGGTAACAGCGCTTTTGCTGTTGAGCAGCTTGATCTTGGCGCTCGAGGTCCCGCGCCCCTCGCGCAGGTTGACTTCGGCCGTGGTGGATGTGGAGATGAGCGTGAGCGTATCGCCCACAGCAGGAACGCCCGCCGTGCCGGAGGAGGTGACCCGCGCATACGGCTTGTAGACGAAGCCGGTCTTCCCGCTGTAGAGGATGTAATACCAATCCCCGCACTCGCCCAGCACCTCAAAACGCGTGCCCGCCGCGAGTGTTGCCATGACGGAGCCGCCCGTTGTGGAGGCTTTCGTGCGGAAGTTGACCTGCGCGCTCGCCTCGCCCGAGGCAAGCGTCAGCCCGCCCTTGACGACGTTGCCCGAACCTTCGGGCACAATGCCGCCACCTGAGCCGCCATCGGTCGCCTTTGCGTCCGCGGTGACATATTTCGCATAAAGATAGCCGCGCTTCCCATCGTATTCGGCCGCGTACCAGCCGTCGCTGAGCCGATATAAGGTCACGCGCACGCCCTTTGCAAACTGGGTGATGATCTTCGTGGTGTTGCCGGGTCCCTCGCGGAAGTTGACGGTGGTGTTCGTCACGCCCGTGCCGGTGCTCGTTTGGTTTGAGCCCGTGCCCGGGTCGGTGGAGGGGGTTTGGGTTTGCGTGGGGATGGCAACGGTTACGGAAACATATTTGGCACTGACCCATCCCTTCGTGCCATCCGGCGCGCTCGCCTGATACCAACCGTCCTTGAGGGCATGGAGCTTGAGCTTCGTTCCCTTGGCGAGCACCTTGAGCTGCTTATATTCCACGCCGGGGCCCACGCGCATGTTCACGCTGCCCGTGGTGGTCCCTTCGCCATAATCATTGGCGGGCGTTTGCGTCCCTGTTCCGCTTTCGGCGGGAGCGTATAACGCCGTGCCCGTCACTTTGATATAATCCTGATGGACGTAGCCCTTCTCGCTGCCTATTATGACGTTGACCCAGGAACCGCTGCGCCCGAGCAGCACGACGCCCGTGTTCTTATCGAGTTTTTTGAGCGATGGATAGGACGCATCCGGTCCCGTGCGGAAGTTGACGCCGCTCGCCGTGATAATGCCGATTTCCACAAGCGAGCTGCCGCCCGGGCTTGTGCCGGGAGTAACGCTCGGGCTTGGCGAGGCGCTCGTGCCGGGCGTGGGCGTCGGGGTGGGCGTGGCGCTCGGCGTCGGACTCGGCGTGGGAGATGCTGTGGCATCCCCGGTGATCTTTACATAGGAAGCGCTGATGTAGCCGTATTCCCCGTCCGCAATGGCATAGTGCCACTGGTTCGCGGTGGAGATGATCGAAAGCGCGGCATTACGCCCCAGCTTTTTGATGCTCTTGTAGTTGATGCCGGGTCCCTCGCGGAAGTTGACCCCCTCGCCCGTGCACACGCCAAAGGAGACGGGAGTGGCCGTATTAACCGGAGAAGTTCCCGGCGTCGGCGCAATCGTAGGCGTCGGGGAGGGCGTGGCCGCCGGCGTATATTTCACATAGCTCGCGTAAACCCATCCCTCGTGGCTCGTCCCCTCAAGCGCAATGTGATACCAGCCGTTGACCAGCTCATAGATCGTGAGCGTGGTGTTTTTCGCAATCATCCCCAGGGAGGTATAGTTCGTGCCGGCGCCCGTTCTCAAGTTCACCTCGGCCGTAGTTGTGCCCGTGCCGATGGCCGTCATCCCGACGACCGTGCTGGGCCTCGCGGGATCCGCAACGGGGGTGACGGTAACGGAGGAAAGCGTCGAGCCCGGATAGTAAAAAGCCAGAATGTCGCTGTAACTTTGGGCGCTGCTCGCGCGCTGCTGCGCGCCGCGCTGGCTCAAGCCTACGCCGTGCCCCCAGCGCACATGGTATATGGTGTAGATGCTGCCATCGGCATTATATTCGCCCCAGTAGCAGCGCAAATTGGCGTTGGAGACCGCGCCGTAGGTATACAGATCCGCCACGTTGAAGGTGACGCTCAAATCGGGAAAAGTGCCCTCGGCCGCCGTGACATCCATTACGATGGTGACCATGGACATATTGCGCACCGTCCCCGCGTATTTGGGCGTGTGTACATCCGCAGATTTGATGAGCGCGATGCCCGTGGCCTGCGTACCGGTGGCGGCGTAAGCCTTGGCGAGCAGAAGATTATAGAGGCCCTGTGAGATCGTGCCCGTCGAGCCGATGGGAATCTTGAGCGTTTCGCGCAGCGCCGCGGCGTTGGCGATATCGTACGAATCGAGGCTGATGGCAAACCCCGTATTGCTCGCGGCACGCGTGGGCCAGGCGTAGGTGACCAGGTTCGTTTCCCCGCCGTTGCTCGCGCTGTAATAGCTGCAAAGCACATTGCCGTTGATGGTGAGCACCTTGTCGATGGTGGAATCCACCGCGTTGATCACATTCGTGTATGACGAATTGTAGCCCTTATAAACCTGATCGGAGGAGGTATCCCCCATGTGGTATTCGGCGTTGGGCGAGGCGTTTAAGGCTGTGAGCATATAGCTCTTGGCGGCGATGGCCTGCGCCTTGAGCGCCTCGACGGGGTAGTTGTTGTTCATTTCATAGGCGACTACGCCGTACAGATAATGCGCCAGCGGCACCTCGTTGACGACCTGGATGTAACCGGTGGAGAGCAGCTTCACGTTGAAATGCCCGAGGTAGTTGCGCGAGTTGAAATACATGCTGCCCGCAGAGGGCGTCATTTTAGCGCGTTTGATGGAGAAGGCTTTCCCCGAAAAGACTTCCCCCTGCGTAGAGTGGGTGACGGTAATGACCCCGTCCGCCGCACGCAGCGTCAGGCTCCCCCCGGAAAACGACCTGCCGTTTTCGTTGATGAAATACTCGCCCGTCACGCTCATGACGATGGATGTGGCGTTGTTGGTCGTCAGCCTCACGCGCACGGCGCTGATGTCCGCCGCGGCCAAAGATGTGGAGAGCGGCATCACGCCCACAAGAAGCATCAGCATCAATACTGCGGCAACGGTTCGTTTCATCGCTTGTACCCCTTTTTCACCAGGTTGCATCATTCGTGTCGAAAAGAATAGATCTATGGGTAGTTTAGCATATGTTGCGCGAAAAGTGTAGAATGTTGCCTGATGTTCGCGAAATGTTAATATAAAACTGGAATAAAATGTAACCTAAAGCAAAGAAGGAACGGTCTCGCTTTTTGGCGCAAACCGTTCCTTATTTACACAATATCCGATGGGCTGTCGTGGGTTTCTTCGGGTCAATGGTCAAGAATCGCGCCCGAAGCCTCCTCGCTGAACTGCGTTGTGTAAAGGTTGTAGTAGTAGCCCTTTTGCCGGATCAGCTCCCGGTGTGTGCCCTGCTCGGTGATGCGCCCGCCGCGGATGACGAGGATACGATCCGCGTTGCGGATGGTGGAAAGCCGGTGCGCCACAATAAAGGAGGTGCGCCCCTTTAATACGCGTGTGATGGCCTCCTGGATGAGCTGCTCGGTCTCGGTATCGACGGAGCTTGTCGCCTCGTCCAGGACGAAGATGCGCGGGTTTGCCAAAATGACGCGGGCAAAGGAAATGAGCTGCTTTTCTCCCGTGGAGAGGCGCGCGCCGCCCTCGCCGACCTCGGTGTCGTAGCCGTGCTCCTGGCGCAGGATGAACTCCTCCGCACAGACCATGCGCGCGGCAGCCCTCACCTCTTCGAGGGTTGCCTGCGGCTGCGCGTAGGCGATGTTCTCGCGAATGGTACCGGAGAACAGGTGCGGCGTTTGCAGCACATAGCCCAGGCTTGACTGGAGCCAGAGCTGGCTCCTCTCCCGGTAGTCCCGGCCGTCGATGAGGATCTCCCCGGCGGTAGGCTCATAAAAGCGGCACACGAGGTTGATGATGGTGCTCTTGCCCGCCCCCGTTTCCCCGACGAGCGCGATGTTTTCACCCGGCTTGACATCGAGGTTGAAGCCGCACAGCACGCATTCCCCTTCTTTATAGGAGAAGTCCACGTTGCGGAACTCGATGTGGCCCTCGATGGGTTCCCAGTTCTCGCGCTTGGGGTTGAAGCTATCCCCATATCGTTCAACGACCTCAGGGGAGTCGACGATCTCCAAGGGCGTATCGATCAGCGCGATCACGCGCTCGGCGCTGGCCTGCGCG
>CAYNDC010000057.1:0-2412 GCA_964396085.1 uncultured Clostridium sp.
GCCTGTGTGCCCACGACGAGGCGGTTCGCCTTGGCGTCGCGAATCCAGGCCCAGTTGTCCCGGTCCTGAAAGCGGCGCTCGGGATCGATCAACGCCATCGCCGCGCGGTCGGTTTCGTCCAAATCCTCGGGCTTTCCCGAAAGGCAAACCCAGCGGAAGGGGCCGTAACCGTAATCGAACAGCTCCGGGCCCATGATATCCTCCACGTAGGAGGGGAAAATGAAGCCGTCCCGGTCGTCGATTCCGTTTTTGGAAATTTCACGCACGCCGCTGTCGTACACGGCCTTCATAAAGGCGTTGCCGTAATCGAAAAAGTAGGTGCCGCGTGCGACGAGGCCTTTGATCGCCTCAAAATGCCGCAGGAGGCTCGCGTCCACACGGCGCGCGAACTGCGCGCGGTCGCGGTGGAGCATGTCCGTGCGCTCCTCAAAAGTCAGCCCTGCGGGGCAATAGCCGCCCTCATAGGCGTTGTGGCAGGAGGTCTGGTCGGAGAGCAGGTCGATGTGGATGTCGTTTTTGAGGGCGTATTCGAGCAAGTCCACGATGTTGCCGCAATAGGCGACGGTGATGCTCGTTTGGGCGGCGAGGTGCGCGCGCGCGATCTCAAACACCTCGGCGAGGCTATCGCTCGCGCGATCGAGCCAGCCCTGGTCGAGCCGGGTTTGAATGCGGCTTTGATCCACCTCGGCGAACACACCAACAGCGTTTGCGATGCTTGCGGCCTTTGGCTGCGCGCCGCTCATGCCGCCAAGGCCGGAGGAGACGAAGAGCTTGCCGTGCAGATCGTCCTTTTCCGAAACGCCGAGGAACTTGCGGCCTGCGCCCAGGATGGTGTTGTACGTGCCGTGGACGATGCCCTGCGGGCCGATGTACATCCAGCCGCCCGCGGTCATTTGCCCGTAGTTGGCGACGCCCATCTCCTCGGCGATCTCCCAATCCACCGGGTTATCGAACTGGCCGATCATCAGAGCATTGGTCAAAATCACGCGCGGCGCCTCCGGGCGCGAAGGGAAAAGGCCAAGCGGGTGCCCGGAGAGCAGCACGAGGGTTTGATCGCGCGTCAACTCCTCCAGATATTTCTTGATGAGGCGGTATTGCAGCCAGTTCTGGCAGACGGAGCCGGTTTCGCCGTAGGTTACCAGCTCGTAGGGGTAGAGCGCGGTTTCAAAATCGAGGTTGTTGTCGATCATCACCTGAAAGGCTCGCCCCTCGAGGCAATTGCCGCGGTATTCGTCGATGGGTCTGCCGGCAATGCGGCCTTCGGGCCGGAAGCGGTAGGCGTAGATCCTGCCGCGCGTTATGAGCTCCTCCATAAATTCGGGAGCGAGCGTCTCGTGCAGTTCCTCGGGCACGTAACGAAGGGCGTTTTTCAGCGCGGTTTGCGCCTGCGCCCGCGAGAGGCGAAAGCCCCTGTCCGGCGCGCGGCGGATGCCCGGCATAAAGGCGGGGTATGCGGGCAAATCCCCGTCGAGGCGGATTTGCATGGCGTTGCGTATCAGTTCGTTATCCAAGGCGGTTTTCTCCTTTTAATGGCTTCAGGCGAGGTTGGGGCACACGCGGAGCGCAGCATAGTTGATGGCGCCCGTTTGGATGAGCGCTTCGGCGGCGTTGAGGTAAGGATAGAGCACCGTGTCCTCCAGCACGGGAGGAACAGTCGTGCGTATGCACGCATACACCGCGCGCCCCGCGGGGGAGAGCCCGTCCTCGTTGCGCAGGAACAGCGCCTGCGCGGCGGCGGCAAGCTCGATGGCAAGCACCTTGCGCGCGTTGTCGAGGATGAGGACCGCTTTCTTCGCGGCGGAGGTTCCCATGCTCACATGGTCCTCCTGGTTGGCGGAGGAGGGGATGGAATCGACGCTGGCGGGGTGCGCGAGCACCTTGTTTTCGCTCACCATCGACGCTGCCGCGTATTGCGCGATCATATAACCGGAATTCAGCCCGCCTTTTTGGGTGAGGAATGCCGGAAGGCCGTTGGAGAGCGCGGGGTTTACCAGGCGCTCCGTGCGCCGCTCGCTGATGTTGGCCAGTTCGCTCAGGGCAATGCCTAAGAAATCGAACGCGAGGGCCATCGGCTCTCCGTGGAAGTTGCCTCCAGAGATCGCCTCGTCATCATCGGGGAACAGGAGCGGGTTGTCGGTGACGGCGTTCATCTCGATATCGAGCGCCGAGAGGACGTAACCGATCGCGTCCCGGCAAGCGCCATGCACCTGCGGCACGCAGCGAAGGGAATATGCGTCCTGCACGCGCCCGGGCTGGGATTCCCCGGCAAGCGCGCTGCCCAAGAGGAGCTTTTGCAAATTCGCGGCGCAGGCCACCTGACCCGCATGGGGCCGCAGCGCGTGTACGCGCGGATCGAACGCCTTTGTGATGCCCAGGAGCGCCTCCGTCGAGAGGGCGGCCGCGATATCCGCC
>CAYNDC010000057.1:2422-8198 GCA_964396085.1 uncultured Clostridium sp.
GAGGCAAAGCTCCCTCGCGTCGTACGCGGCAAGCGCGCCAAGCGCCGTCATCACCTGCGTGCCGTTGATGAGCGCGAGGCCCTCCTTGGCCGCGAGCGCCACAGGGGCGATGCCCGCACGCCGCATGGCCTCGGCGCCGGGGAGGCGCTGGCCACCGTAAAAGGCTTCCCCCTCACCCATGAGCACCAGCGCCATATGCGCGAGCGGCGCGAGGTCCCCGCTGGCCCCCAGGCTCCCTTTTTCGGGGATGACGGGGTGAACGCCGCAGTTGAGCATGGTAAGCAGCGTTTCCACGGTGCTCCTGCGGATGCCGGAGTTGCCGCGGCAAAGAGCGTTGGCGCGCAGCAGCATCACCGCGCGCACGGCATCCTCTGCAAGCGGCGCGCCCATGCCGCAAGCGTGGGACTCAATGAGGTTGCGCTGGAGAATTGCCGTATCCTCGCGCGAGATGTAAGTATCCGAAAATTTACCGAAACCGGTCGTGAGGCCGTAAACGGCGGCGCCTTCGTCGAGCTTTTGCTCCACAAATGCGCGTGCGCGGTCCATGGGTGCGTGCGCCTCAGGCGCAATCCAAACAGCCTCGCCTTCGCGTGCAACGCGTATGAGCTCCTTGAGCACAAGGGATTTTCCGTCAAGTTGAATCATGCCCTGCCCCTTTATATTTAATCATTATGCTACATCTTCATTATAGCGATAGCCGGGCGCGAAATCAATTTTGCACAACGAATATATAACCTTGCCGACTTGCTTGCAGCTGGTATAATATAACTACATATTATCAATCGGGTGCATTCCCAAACGGAGGTATCACATGAAAAAACTGTTGAAGGAATTCAAGGACTTCATCAACCGGGGCAACGTCATGGACCTTGCCGTTGGCGTGATGATCGGCGGCGCGTTCTCGGCCATCATTACCTCGCTTGTGGACGACATCATTTCGCCTCTGCTGGGTCTGTTTGGGGATTTGAACCTCTCAGATCTTTCGGTTAGCCTGGGCGGGGTGGAGCTGCGCTACGGCTCCTTCCTCACCGCCATCATCAACTTCCTCATCATCGCGTTTGTGCTGCTGCTCTTCGTAAAGCTCATCAACGGCGCCTCCGCCCTCACACGCAAGAAGAAGGAAGAAGCGCCCGCCGCACCAACCACGAAGGCCTGCCCCTACTGCAAGAGCGAAATTGCCATCGCCGCCACGCGCTGCCCGCACTGCACGAGCACGCTCGAGTAATCATCGGTTCACGGCATTGCCCGGGCGCAGCAAGGGGACGCGTGCGCCTCCCTGCTTAGCTGTATCCGCGTGGTCGTAAAACGAAGATTTGGCCGGGGGCAAAACGGTTTGCTCCCGGCTTCAATCATGCAATCGGAAGATCGCTTTGGCGAACAACACAGGACAAACCCGCGCGGGTTCGTCCTGCCGCGCGGGCCTGTTGAGAGGGTGTTTTGTTTTCCGGCGGCGCCTTAAGACGCGGCCGGCGTGGCGTAGGGGACGATAGAACCGTCGGCCATAACGTAGATCTTATCCGTTTTGTCCGCCGCCCCCGTAAGGGTGAGCAGGTACGCCTGTGCGCCCATGTAGGTCTCGTAGACTGCGGTACTGATGGTCGCGCCCGGATAGGCCTGGCCCACGGCAGCCGTAATTTCGGACGGCAGGGCGCTCACCTCGACGGTTTGTCCTTCGACAAAGCCTTCGATGGTACCGCCCCCGGTCGTCCCGGGCGACAGCGGCGCGCTGGGCAACGGGCTCAGCGGAAGGGTCGTGGTAGCGCCGACCATAGGCGACGTCGTGGGCTTCACGGTGAGATTGGGCGACGGGGACGCCAAATTGCCGTTCCTGCACGCGCACCCGGTGAGCAGAAACAACGCCACGCAAAGCACTGCTAAGGTTCTCTTCATATATAGCCTCCTTAAGGATGTGTCGGCATGGCCGACGCTTTGTTATGTAGTTTTGACCCCACAAAGGCGGTTTATACCTTTTTGCACGTTCGCTTTTGAGAGGAAGAGGAGTTTTCAAAAAATCAATAGAGCCCGCTCGCTATTATGCGAAGCGGACTCTTTGAAAATACGGGGTTGAGCTTTTGCTTTCATTGGAGCGCGGTTGATCCCTTTTTGCGCGTTCGCTTTTGAGAGGAAGAGGAGTTTGCTAAAAAACCAAAGGAGCCCGCTCGCTATGATGCGAAGCGGACTCTTTGAAAATACGGTGTTGAACTTTCGACTTTCAGTTGAGAAAGGTTTTGATTAAAGACCAAATGAGCGCGATCAAAACGGCCCATACAAGGCCAAAGGCAACGTACTGCAAAATGGATCGCTTCAGCTCCCGGCTTCTGCTGTGCACATATTTTTTTTGGAGGGAGGCTGCCAGCTGTGCATCCCCGTCCTGCATTGCGCGGATGCGTTTGCTGCGCGGGGAGTCTGTGGTATACGCCGTATCCCCCATCGACCCGCGCTCCCAGGGCATGGCTTCTTCGGAGTACGCCGGCGCCGCGGGATCCAGGCAACGCTGCAGCGCCGCGCGCATATCCGCGGCCGAGGCGTAGCGTTCCTGCGGGAGGAAGGCGCATGCACGGCCGATAACGGCGAAAATCGCGTCGTCCGCATACGCCGGGCGCGGCAGCTGTTTGCCCGCGAGGCGGCGTGCGAGCGCAAGCTCGGTGTCCTGGTAAGTGATGTTGCCCTCGGCGGGCAAAAACGGCGCGCGGTTGCCGTTGAGCAGCCGGTGCATCACAAGCCCCAGCGAATAGAGGTCCGCCGTGGTTCCTGCCTCCTCGCCGCGGTAGACCTCCGGCGCCATATAGGAATAGGTGCCCTTCTTGCTCATGACCATGCGCGTGCGCTCCATTTGGCGCGCAACGCCGAAATCGGCGAGCTTGTAGGTGCCGTCCTTGTTGACGAGGATGTTGGCCGGCTTCACATCGCGGTGGACGATGCGCTCGCGCTCAAGCGCTTCAAAGGCGGTGCAGATATCGAGCCCCAGGCGGCAAACATCCGCCTTGGAAAGCGGCTCGCTCACCGTGCGCTCGGTCAAAGGCTCGAGCAACTCCATGCGGATGAAAATGTCATAGCCCGGCATGGTCTTCTTGGGGACGACCAGGTGGTCCTCATACGCCACGATGTTCGCGCAGCCGCGCAGCCGGTACATGAAGCGGATTTCCCCGATGATATCATCGCGCAGCTTTTCATAATAAATGCGCGCGCCTTCGCGATCGCTGGCGATTCCGTCGGAAAGGAGCGAGGAGAGCTCGCTCTCATCCGCGGGGATGCTCAGGTGCTTGATGGCGGAGCAAAACTCGGGCGCCTCCGCGCGGCGCGCGAGGTACACGCCGCCGTAGCTGCCCTTGCCGATCTGCTTTTCGATGATCCAGCTTCCCCACAGGGGTTCGAAATCGCGTATGGAACCCATAAGCCGTCCGCCGATCTCCATAGTTACATTATGATACCACATATTTCGACAACTTGCAACTCACGCCGCACGCATTGCCGCCCGGCGGCGCGCGCTGTATAATGGGGATATGGAGTTTGTGTGCGACATCTGCAATCATCGGGAGGAAGTCTCCTGCACCAGGCCCCGCTGCGACTGCGGCGGGCTGTGGCGGCTCGACTATGCGCCGCCGGCGTTCGACCCGCGCCTTCTGGACGGGGACGCGCACGGCGTTTTTCGCTATCGCGCTTTTTTGCCGCTTGCGGGGGATGCCTATCGCGCTGTGACTCTTGGCGAGGGGGCGACGCCCATCGTGCGCCTCGGGCGCGACTTGTTGGTGAAAATGGATTATCTCATGCCCACCCTCTCCTTTAAGGACCGGGGCGCTGCGGTTCTTGCGGCCCACATGAAAAGCATTGGCGTCAAACGCGCCGTGCAGGATTCGAGCGGCAACGCGGGTGCGTCCGTCGCCGCCTATTGCGCGCGCGCAGGCATCGAGTGCGAAGTTTACGTCCCGCAGGGAACCTCGCCCAACAAAATCCGCATGATCCGCGCCTACGGCGCCGCCTGCACCGTCGTGCCCGGCTCCCGCGAGCGGTGCGCCGAAGCCTGCCGCAGCCGCGCGATGGACGAGGGCATTTTCTACGCAAGCCATGTGTACAGCCCGTTCTTTTGCGAGGGAACGAAAACCTATATCTATGAAATTTATGAGCAGCTGGGGCGCATCCCCGGAACGTTGTTTTTGCCGCTTGGCAACGGCACGCTCTTCCAGGGTGCGGTGCGCGGCCTGGAGCACTTAATCGACAGCGGGCGCATCGCGCGCATGCCGCGCCTGTTCGCCGTGCAAAGCGAACGCTGCGCGCCTTTTTATGAGGCGCTGCGCGCGGGGTTGGAAACGCCCGCCGCCGTGGAGGCCGCCCCGACGCTTGCCGAGGGCATCGCCATCGGCGCGCCTGCACGCGGGCGCGAAATTCTCGCAACCCTGCGAAAATACGACGTCGAGGTTTTGCTCGCGCCCGAGGCGCTCATCGAGGATGCGCGCCGCGCGCTGGCGCGCGCGGGGGTGTTCGTGGAGCACACGAGCGCGGCGACCTACGCCGCCTGGCTCGCCTATACCCAACAGCGCGGCCCCCTTGGCGAATGCCTTCTCCCCGCCTGCGGCGCGGGGCTCAAGAGCGAGCACTGAGCTTGGGCGTGGAAGGAGAGCGGGAGCCGCCCCGTTAAGCGAGCGCAACAGAGGGCAGCACGGCGATTGGCCGTGCTGCCCTCGATACATCAGCGAAAACCGTGGGGAGTATGGGCGCGCGTTACTTCGCCTTGATCAAACCATCCCGATAGGCGTTGAGCAGCTTCATCAAATCGGCGATGCGCTCCTGAATTTCCGCGCCCGTGTCGATATCCGCAACCATCACCCTGTGGGGGAATTCCTCCACCACGAGGGTATGCGAGGCGATGTCCTGGCCGCCGGCGACGGCGGCGCTGCGCGAGGTGAACGGCTCGTGTGCACTCAGGCGGATGCCGTGGGAGTTGAAGAACATCGTGTAGCCTGCGATGCCCGTCTCGCGCTGATACGCCCTGCAAAAGCCGCCGTCGATGACGATGAGGCGGCCATCGGCGCGCAGAGGGCTTTCGCCATCCTTGACCTTGACGGGGATGTGGCCGTTGACGATGCGGCTCCAGGGTTTGTCAAGGCTGAAAGCATCGAGTATCTTTTTGCAGTAATCCACCTGCGAGTTGTATTCGTAATAGGCGTTTTTCGGCTCCTTCCAGGTGGATTTATCCTCGAGAAGAGTGCGCTCGAAGGTCGCGATGTGATCCCGGGCGAACAGGGGCGAGTTGCGCCCGCACCAGAGGAACCATAAAAAGTCCTGCCCCTGCGCCTTTTCGCGCGAACCCTCGGGCGCGAGCATGCCCAACCGGGCGAGCCGGTCGGCATAATCGAAGAAGTTCTTTCCGGAAAGTGCGCTCCCGCCAAAGGAGAAGCGCATGAAGTTGCCGTCCGCCTTGGTGGGGATGCAGCCGTGGAAGAGCAAAATCCCGTTGCAGCAGCGGTAAAGCGAGCCGACCTTGAGCAAAAAGCGCGCGTGCGCCTGCAGCTTTTCGCTGTGGCGAAAGGCTGCCGTGAGCTGCCCCATGAGGGCGGCCTCGTCCGGCGAAAGGCGCGTGGGGTCCGCGCGGTCGATGGTGGGAAAATCCGTATCGCGCAGCGGGTGCGCTGTGCCGTCGATTTCGATGGTGCCGTTTTCCCAGTTGACGCGGGAGAGCATGTCGCGCTCCTGCATGCCGTATTCCGGCCGCCGGCGGACCAACTGCCCCTCGAGCTTGAACATGATGACGCTCACGGCCTTGTGCATGCGCGCGTAG
>CAYNDC010000058.1:0-2563 GCA_964396085.1 uncultured Clostridium sp.
AAAGTTTTTGCGCTATGGCTTCGACCCCATCGCGCGCTACAAGGGCACGACCGCCGCCTCCACGGTGATGGAGGTGCTGCGCCGCGTGCGCGCGGGCCGCAACGTGTGCGTGTTCGCCGAGGGCAACCGCTCGTGGGACGGGGTGACGAACCCCATCCTCCCCTCCACCGGCAAAATGGTCAAAAGCGCGCACTGCGCGCTCGTCACCTACCGCATCGAGGGCGGATATTTCGCCAGCCCGAACTGGAGCGAAAAGAACACGCGCCGCGGCAGGCTCTACGGTGCGCCGGTAAGGGTTTATACGAAAGAGGAGCTTGAAAAAATGAGCGTGGCCGAGGTCAACCAGGCCATCGTGCGCGATCTGCACGAGGATGCCTATGAGCGCCAGCTCAAAGACCCCGTGCCCTACCGCGGCAAAAACCTCGCGGAAAAGATTGAGCACCTGCTCTTCCTGTGCCCCCGCTGCGGCGCGGTGGATTCCATTCGCTCCCATGGGGACGAGGCGCATTGTGAGGCATGCCAACTTTCGTTTCGCTATACCGAATACGGCATGCTGGAAGGGCTGCCCTTCACGACCGTCAAGGAGCTTGCCGCCTGGCAGATTGCCGAGGTGGAAAAGGCCGTTGCACGCGGCGGTGCGCGCTTCACGGCAACCGAGGCGGTTCTGTTGAGCGTTACGCGCCATGAGGAGACGCCCGTGGACAGCGGGTCCCTGGTGATGGATGCACAGGCACTTGCGTGCGGGAACACCGTGATCCCACTCGCGGATATATCCGACATTGCCATGCACGGCCGCCGCGCCCTCGTATTTACAACCCCGCAAGGCTATTACGAACTCAGGATCCTAGGGGCATCCAATACGCTCAAATTCCTGCTGCTTTATCAGGCTCTGATCAGGCAGCGCGCATAGGGCGAAAACCGCCGGATTATTTCAAGAATATCACATCGGGAGTCCGTTTGACGAGGAGCGTGAGCCCCTCCATTTTTGCTATGCCGCACTGCATGCGCCGGGCACGAGGGTAGGTTACGCCTTACTCGTGCCCGTGCTTGTAGAGCTGGCGGTTGTCGAGCGCCCACTGGCGCTCCGAGAAGCCACCCACGCTTACGCCCTCGAGCGCATCGAACATTTCATACAGGCGCGAGTCGATCAGGTCGATCTGGCTCACAAGCTCCGCCTCAGGGAACATCGGCGGGCGGGGCGAGCCGAACTCCGGCACGCCGTGATGCGCGATGAGCATGTGCTGCACGAGCATCGTGACCGAGGGATCGCTCATCAGCTCCGCCGCGGCACGCTCCACCATCGAGGCTCCAATGTTGATATGACCCAAAAGCTGCCCCTCCGGACTGTACGCACACGCGAGGCCGAGGCTACCCACGACCAGCTCGCGCGTTTTTGCCAGGTCGTGCAGAATGATTCCTGCATACACCAGGTCGCTCGAAAGCGAGGGGTAAATTTCTTTATACAGGCTGCACAGGCGCTTGGCGGCCTCGAGCATCGTCAGGGTGTGATACAGCAATCCGCTTCGCACCGCGTGGTGCAGCTTGAGCGCCGCGGGATAGCGCAGCAGGTCCTCCTTGTTTTCGCGCAGCAGATATTGCGTGAGCGCGCGCAGGTCGTCATTGCGGAAGGAGGCGGCGCACTCGTAGAGCCTGTCGTACATATCCTCCGGCCGCATGGGCGCGCAGGGCACGAGTTCGCTCATATCCGCCGCGGCCAGCTCATCGCCCTTGAGGTTGCGGATGCGGTCGATCTTTAATTGCTCGCCATCTTTCCAGATGTTGATCGTCGCGCGCACCTTGACGACGGTATCCGCGTCGTACGCGCCGTGCTGCTCGATGTTATAATCCCATAGCTTGGCAGGGCACTCCCCACCCGCATCCGCAAGCACGAGGTCGAGATACGGCGCGCCCTTGACGTTGCTCTTGAGCACCACGCTCTTTATGATGCAAAGACCCTCAACTTGGTTCGCCGCCGCGTTGGACGTCTTCTCGAGCAGTTTCATTCTACCCATTTCCATTCCTCCATGCCTGAATTCCATTTATTATAGCACAGAAAAAGGCGTCGGCATATGCCAAGCGCCTGTTGTTCCTGCCGAAAGCCTCAATATTCACGAAGCACCAGCTCCGTGACACCGGGGTTTAGGCCGGCCTCTACGCGAAGCACACGGGGCGCGCGCGCGAATTCGCCGCGGACCATATCCCGGATTTCGGTGCCCAGGTTGAAGCCGTGCACGACGCGGATGCGGTAAACCGAAGCGCCGCACCTGATAAGCGCCGCGCGCAGCGTCGCACGCGCCTGCGCTTTCGTCTTGCCGTGCACATCGATGGTAATGATTCCAGCATCTGCCATACCGCCCCCCCTTGACGCAGGATTATACCACAAACGCGCAAATCCTGATAGCAAATTTCCGCGGATGTGATAGAATAGATTCGTGCGCCCCAAGGGCGCAAAACGCGGAATCCGCCCTACGAGCGCGCGCATGAGGCGCGACGCGGCCGGCGGCGCGCACGGAGGATTATGGCCGGCGGCAACTATGAAATGGACCTCACACAGGGGCCTCTT
>CAYNDC010000058.1:2573-8175 GCA_964396085.1 uncultured Clostridium sp.
GCGCGCTTTTCCCTGCCCATCATTTTGACCGGCCTGCTGCAGTTCCTCTACAGTGCGGCGGATATGATCGTGGCGGGAAAATTCGCGGGCAGTCAAGCGCTCGCGGCAATCGGCTCGACCGGCTCGCTCATCAGCCTCATCGTATCGCTGTTTTTAGGGTTATCCGTGGGCGTGAGCGCCACCATAGCCCGGCATTACGGCGCACGGGAGCCGGAGGAGGTTTCGCGTGCCGTGCATACGGCGATGCTCATTGCCTTGCTTGGCGGCACGGCGCTCGGCGCGTTTGGCTTTTTTATGAGCCGCACGCTGTTGTTTTGGATGGACTCGCCAGCCGATGTCATCGACGTGGCGACGCTTTACATGCAAATCTACTTCACAGGCCTGCCCCTGATCATGCTCTACAACTTTGGCGCCTCCGCGCTGCGTGCGGTAGGCGACACGAAGCGCCCTTTGTATTACCTCATCATCGCAAGCGTCATCCATGTGGGGTTGAACCTGCTGCTGGTGATCGTCTTTCGCCTGGGCGTCGCCGGCGTCGCGGCGGCGACGGTCTGCTCCGAAGGGATCAGCGCCGTGCTGGTGATCAACTGCCTCATACGCACGCCGGGTCCCTGCCGGCTCGAGATCAAAAAGCTTGCTATCGACTGGGATCGGCTTGGCGAAATGATGCGAATCGGCCTTCCGGCCGGACTGCAAAGCGCCGTATTTTCGATTTCAAACGTGCTCATCCAATCCTCGATCAACTCGTTTGGCTCCCTCGTGATGGCGGGCAGCTCCGCTGCATCCAACCTTGAGAACTTCATTTATATTTCGATGAACGGCGTTTCCCAATCCGCGCTGACCGTTGTGAGCCAGAACGTAGGCGCCAAGCGGTACGAGCGCATCGGCGCAAGCGTGCGCTACTGCAATATGCTCGTCACAGCCGTCGCCGTCGTGACGGGCGCTGTGATTCTGCTGTTCCGCTCCGATTTGCTCTCGCGCTACAACAGCGCTCCCGAGGTCATCCGTGAGGGCGGCATCCGCTTGATGGTCATCGCCCCGGCCTATTTCATCTGCGGCATGATGGAGGTGTATACCGGCGCGCTGCGCGGCATGGGCCGTTCGCTCACGCCCATGCTCGTTACCATCTTCGGCGCATGCGGCCTTCGTATCCTATGGCTGTTGACGGTGTTCGAGCACTGGCACACGACAGCGTCTCTGTTTATCTCCTACCCGATTTCCTGGCTGGTGACACTCGCCGCGCAAATGGTCTTTTTCACCGCCGCGCAGAAGAAGCTCACCCAAAGCGAAACTCTCCCCGCAAGCGTCGTGATATAGAAAAAAACGAGACCGTACCGGGTAAAAACCCTTTAGAGCGGATTATTTGACCGCGGTCGATCCCTTGTTGTTTCCCAAGATTCTGTACCCTCTTCCGGGGCGGATTTTGCATCCGCCCCTTTGCGCGCGCGCGTCCCGGGGGCCTCTTCCCGCGCTGCCGCACCCATCCTTCGCGTCAGAATAGCCCGGCTTGCCGAAATGCCATAGCGTCAATCAAAATGCTTATTTCATTCCGTGCCGCCAAAATGGTATAATGAACTGGAATATTATGTACGCTTGATTAGGGGAGGACCTATGCGCCGCATCTGCATCTTTGCCGCCTCATCCGCCAAGTTGGAGCGAGTCTATACCGACGCCGCGCACGAGCTCGGCCTGCTGCTCGCACAAGCGGGCTTTGGGCTGGTGTTTGGCGGCGGCCGTACCGGCCTCATGGGCGCGTGTGCGCGCGGCGTGAAACTCGGCGGCGGATGCGTCACGGGCGTCATCCCCGAAAAGCTCAACAGGGATGGCATCGCATTTGCGGAGTGCGACGAGCTCATCGTCACCGCCGATATGCACGAGCGAAAAGCGACGATGGAGCGAATGAGCGATGCGTTCATCGTGTTGCCCGGCGGCATCGGCACGCTCGAGGAGTGCATGGAGGTGCTTACCCTCAACCAGTTGGGCTACCTTTCGGCACCGGTGGTGATCCTCAACCTTGAGGGCTTTTATGACGAGCTTCTGGCCCAGATTCAAACCTTTGTGACCCGCGGTTTTATGGATCCGCGCTACCTGTCTCTCTTCGCGAGTGCGCCCACGCCGGCGGATGCACTTGACAAGCTGCGGGCCTTTGCTGTGCCCCGGCTCCCCGACAAGATAAGGGATGCGATAGACGATTATGAAAAAGGCGAAAAGAAGCACTGACATCATGGTATGCGTCACGAGCCAGCGTTCCTGCGACAGGCTCATGGCGCGCGGTGCAGAGCTTGCCGCACAAGCTGGCGGCAACGCGCGTTTGCACGTCGTCCACTGTGTGGAAACGGGGCGCAACTTCATGAATGCGGCCTATGAATCCGACGCTATCGAATACCTGTTCACCGCCGCGCAGCTCGCAGGCGCCGACCTTTCGCTGCTGCGTGCGGAGAATGTGGACGACGCGCTGGTCAACTACGCCCTGGAGCACGACGTGGATACGATCATTTTAGGCGAGGGCAACGCAGGCGCGCAGTTCAAGGACCACATCGCCATCCGGCTCCAGCGCCGGTTGCCCGACGTGCGCTTTGACGTAACCCCAAGCAAATAACGGGATACATACAAAGGAGTGAGTGCAGGCATGATAATCGTAGGCATATGCGGCGCGAGCGGCAGCGGCAAGAGCACACTCGCGCGGGAGATCGCCGAGTCGCTCACGTGTACAACCATCATCATCGGGCAGGATTGCTACTACAAGGACCACGCCGAACTGCCCTTTGAGGAGCGTATCCACATCAATTACGACGAGCCGGACGCATTCGACTATGACGAGCTCATGCGCGATATCGTCTCCCTCGAGAAGGGACAGGCCATTACGCGCAAGGGATACGACTATTCGCAGCACAAGCGCGCAGATACGCAGCAGCTTATCCAGCCGCCGGACGTGCTCGTCCTCGAGGGCATCCACATGTTCCGCGATGCACGGCTCAACAGCATGATGAGCCTCAAGGTTTACATGCATGTGGATACGGATATTTGCCTTCTTCGCCGCATCAAGCGCGATATCCGTGCGCGCGGCCGCTCCATCGAGAACATCGCCGAGCAGTACCTTACGACGGTCAAGCCCATGTACGAGGCGTACATCAGCAAATACATCGACGATGCGGACTTCGCCGTCATGCGCGGCGGTAAAAACCGGATGGCCATCGACGCGATCAGCGCGTATCTCTCAGCAAAGCTGCTGGCTGCAACCTTTGAGCGGGAGCAGGACGGCAGCGATCAATATCATCCAGGAGTTTGATCCATGGAAAACGAACGCGTAAACGATATCAACCACGCAGAGGGAACAAACGGCGAAACCGGCATGCGGGCAAAGAAGAAGCTCAACGAGCTGTGGAGCAACTCGAGGCGTCTGCTGCTGGTGGTTGCCTTCGGCGTGTCGCTCTATGTGGGGCTTGAACACTTGAGCGAGGTGCTGGGGGCCGTGCGGTCGTTTTTGAACATTCTCGAGCCGGTGTTTCTGGGCATCGTCATCGCCTTTTTGGCGAACATGCCTTTGAGCTTTCTCGAAAAGCGCGTATTTCACAAGTGGAAGCGGGAGAAGCTTCGGCGCACCGTGGCCACGTTGCTCTCGTTTTTGCTGATCGTAGTTATCCTCGCGTCATTCCTGCTGCTGATTATCCCGCGTATGGCTGAGAGCATCGTCTTCCTCGCGGACGGCTTCGACGGCTATATCGGTTCCCTCACCGTTTGGGCGGACGATCTTTGGAGCCGCATCAACCTCTCGCCCGGCACGGAGGCGAAAATCACCGAGTTCGTGGACAAATTCCTCGCCGGCTTCGACGAGTTCCTCTCCCAAGCCGTCAACTCCCTGCTCAAGGCGACCATCAGCGTGCTCTCCTTCGCGGTGGATTTGCTCATTGCCTTCATCATCGGCTTTTACGCGCTTTACCGGAAAGAAAAGCTCACCTTCGGCTGCAAAAAGTTCGTTGTGGCAGCGTTTCGCGAGGAACAGGCGGATCGCATTCTGGACGTAGCCCAGCGCACGTATAAATCCCTGCACGATTATTTCTTCGCCACGATTGTCGATTGCACAATTCTTGGCGTAATGACATATGTGATGATGCTCATCTTCGATTTCCCCTTCCCTGTGCTCATCAGCGTAATCGTCGGCATGACGCAGATCATCCCCATCCTCGGCCCGTGGCTGGCGGGGGCGTTCGGCGTGCTGATTATCTTCGTCACAAGCCCTGCCCAAGCGATCTGGTTCCTAGTCTCTCTGCTCGTCGTGCAGCAGATTGACAACAATGTCGTCTACCCCCGCGTGGTGGGCAAGGCCGTAGGCCTTTCTGCCATTTGGGTGATGATCGCGGTGATCCTCGGCGGCGGGCTGTTCGGCATCGTCGGCGTTGTGCTGTGCGTGCCCATCATGGCCGTCGTATACACGCTGGTTTCCGAGTGGGTCAACCGCCGCGTGGAGGACAAGCGCTATGAAAAAGGCATGCGCAGTCAGCCGCCCACGGAGGAGGAAATCCGACGCATGACGGAGCCATAAGCGCGTTGATCAGCTTCGCCTGTGCAAGTATTGCGTTCCGGAGCCGCCCTCGCAACAGAGTATAAAAGACCGCCCGCACGGGAAAGCTCTTTGAAGCAACTCGTGAAGGGCGGTATTTCTATGCCAAAGAAAACCAAAACGAAAAAGGCCGCCGAGGCCATACGGCGGCGGGAACACGCCAAGCATCCCTCCCCCATGGCGGAGGATTACGCACAAGCCGACCTGCCGGGCGGCGCGCCGGCACAGGACCCGAACAAAGGCTAGGGCGTGGGAGACGCCGCGATTTGCGGGGGGGCGAGCCTCTGCTCGAACCACGGGGTGAGATCCTCCCCCGCCGCCTCGGAGAAGGCAGCGTAAAGATCCTCCGCCCGGGCAATGGAAAAGCTGTTCGCATCGAAATAGGTTTGCAGCGCACCATAGAAGGCGGCGCTGCCAAGGCGCGCAAAGAGCTCCTCATAGAGCGCATATCCCGAAGCATACACGACGTAAAAATAATCGTTCCCCGCAAAATCATACAGCGGGGCATCGATGCGCATCGTGCGCGCGTAAGTCGCCAGTGCTGCGAAGCGCGCGGCGCGCGTGCGTGCGGCCGCCTCCTCCCCCAGATATGCGCGAAGAAAATCAAACCCTAAAAACTCAACCAACGATTCATCCAGCCAGGGCGCATTGATTTGATCGCTGCCGACGAGCGCGTAAAACCACTGGTGCGCGGTCTCATGGCCAACCATCAGCGCGGCTGTGGAAAGGTCGTCTTTTCTCAGGTCCCCCTCCGAAACCATGATGAGGCCGGGATATTCCATGCCGCCGCCCTGGTCGAAGGGGACGACGAAGAAGGTATCATACGGGTAGCCGCCGATCGCCTCGTCAAAGTAAGAAAGCGCGGCTGCTGCGGCATCCGCCAGGTATTCGGCATGGCGACGGTTGCTCCCAAAGGCGTAGACCGTCGTATAGCCGTTTTCGCTCATGCGCTCTTCAATGTGCGGGTTCTTCATGAACGCGAGGGCGAAGTCCCGCGTTTCGGCGGCGGAGATATACCAGGTGGTGACGCGGCCCTCGCTC
>CAYNDC010000059.1:0-8164 GCA_964396085.1 uncultured Clostridium sp.
CGACGGGGCTGTCGGCCCCGCGCGAGATATTGAGACCATTGACATCGAGCTGATTTTCGCGGATCTTGAAACCGTTGAGCGCCGCGCGGATCGCGCGCGCAAGGCTGGAAAATCGGGCGACAAAGGCCTCGTTGCCGAGGCGGAGTTCTACGATGCAATCAAGGTTTGGCTGGAGGCGGGCAAGCCCGTTCGCACCATGCCCCTCGACGACAAGCAGGAGGAGCTCATCAAGAGCCTGCTCCTGTTGACAGCGAAGCCGGTCATCTACGTTGCCAACATCGCGGAGGCGGATATCGGCGCACCCGAGAACGACTATGTGCGCGCCGTGCGCAGGATCGCCGCGGCGGAGGGGGCGGAGGCTGTCGCCATCTGCGCGCGGGTCGAGGAGGAGATCGCCGACCTTGGGCGCGAGGAGAAGCAGGCTTTCATCGAGGAGCTTGGCATCGGCGAGAGCGGCCTGGACAAGCTTGTGCGCGCGTGCTACAAGCTCCTGGGCCTCATCAGCTTCCTGACCGCAGGGCCCAAGGAGGTGCGCGCGTGGACCATTGCGCGCGGCACGAAGGCCCCGCAGGCTGCAGGGAAAATCCACACCGATTTTGAGCGCGGCTTCATCCGCGCGGAGATCGTTCCCTTTGAAACGCTCAAGGCGCTTGGCACCATGCAGGCGTGCAAGGAAAAGGGGCTTGTGCGCAGCGAGGGCAAGGAATACGTCATGCAGGACGGGGACGTGACCCTGTTCCGCTTCAACACATAAACGACAAGGGAGGCTGTTTGATCATGCAGACCAACATCGCGGGTTTTTCCATCCGCACGGCGACCCAGGAGGATGTGCCGTTGATCCTTCGTTTGATCAAGGGTCTTGCCGCCTATGAAAAGCTGCCGGACGCCGTCACGGGCACGCAGGAGGTTCTCTACGACTCGCTCTTCGTGCGCCGCGCAGCAGAGGTGATCATCGGCGAATATGAGGGCGAACCGGTCGCCTTCGCGCTGTTTTTCCACAACTTTTCAACCTTCCAGTGCCTGCCCGGCCTCTACCTCGAGGACCTGTTCGTCCAAGAGGAGTACCGGGGACGCGGCTTTGGCGGGGCGATGCTCCGGCGGCTTGCGCAGCTTGCCAAGGAGCGCGGCTGCGGCCGGTTCGAGTGGATTTGCCTCGATTGGAACGAGAACGCTTTGGCCGTCTACCGCAAACTCGGCGCGGTGCCCATGACGGGTTGGACGATCCAGCGCGTAGAAGGCCCGGCGCTCGAGGCGCTGGCGAAGGACTTTTAGCAAACGGCGCCTCCCCCGGGGGCGCTTTGGGCGGAGGTGGAAATGGACGCGCGGGCAAAGGTTTTCCTCACAAAAAACCCATATGACCTCTCGCGCTGCGCGCCGCATTTCTTGCGGGCGGTGCAGGAAAACCTGCGCCACCATATCTCCGGCTGCCCCGATTATGCAAAGCTTCTCACAGCCGCGGGCTTCGAGCCTGAAAGCCTCTGCAAAGAGGAGGATCTTTGGCGCATTCCGCCGCTGCCCACGCTCTTTTTAAAGCGGCACAGGCTCGTGAGCGTTCCCGAACGAGCGCTCGTGCTGCACGCCACATCCTCCGGCACGAGCGGCGCGCGCAGTGCGCTCGATTTTGACCGCCCAAGCCTGCTATACGGCATCGGCGCGCTCACGCGGCTCTTCGCCCATCTTGGCATCGTCAGCGCGCTGCCTGCACACTATGTCATTTTAAGCTATCCGCCGGGGGAGGGGATGACGCTTGGCGCTTCCCAAACGGCCAACGGCGCAACGCGCTTCGCCCCGGTGCTCTCCAAAACCTATGCGCTTATGCAAGATGGCGCGGGAGGCTATGCGCCCGATATTCAAGGGGTGCGCGCCGCGCTGCTGCGCCATGCAAAATCCCCGTTCCCCGTGCGCTTCGTGGGATTTCCGGCTTATCTTTACGCGCTGTGCCGCCTGCTCGAGCAGGAGGGATTGCGCCTTCCTATGCCGCGCGGCTCCTTAGCGCTCATCGGCGGTGGATTCAAGGGCATGGCGGGCGAGGCGGCGGACCTGCCGCGGCTCGCGAACGAACGCCTTGGTCTCTCACCGGCGCGCATCTTTGAGGTGTTCAGCGCCGCGGAGCATCCCATTGCCTACTGCAAATGTCAAAACGGCCATTTTCATATTCCCGCTTACAGCCGCGTTTTCATCCGCGGCGACAACGGCGTTACCCCCGTGGCGGATGGCGAACCGGGGCTTTTGAGCTTCCTCTCGCCGTTGGTGACGAGCATGCCGCTACTTAGCGTGATGACGGATGACGTCGCCGCGCGATTCCCGGGCGGTTGCGGCTGCGGCATCGAGTCGCCGTATTTTACACTGCTGGGTCGCGCCGGAGGCGCGCGCCATGCTACCTGTGCCGTCGAGGCGGGCGATTTGCTCGATGGGAGAGGGGCCGCACATGTTTGAGGAACTCGCAAAAACCCTCAGCCGCGCGCTCTACGAGCCGGCGCCCGAGGTTCAAACCGTTATTCGCGCGTGCGATGCGCTCGCGGGCATGCTTTCGCACGAGGTGCATCTGCCTTTGTTGATGCGGCTTGGCATGAGCGAGGAAAAAGCCGCCTGGGAAATAGAGCAGGCGCGGAGCAGGATGTGCGCATCCGCTCTCGAGGCGCGCCTTTACTCGGAGTTCGGCCCCGGCGGTCCGTGCGCCGTGCGGGATATCCATACCGAGAGGGAGCATGTGCGCGAGCAATGGCACCCGCTGGGCGTGCTGCTGCACGTGAGCGCGGGCAATGTGGACGCGCTGCCGGTCTACTCCGTCATCGAGGGTCTTTTAACGGGCAACATCAATTTACTCAAGCTCCCCGCGGGGGAGAGCGGCCTGTCCGAGGGAATCCTCGAGGCGCTCTTTGCGCTGGAGCCGTCGCTTCGTTCGCGCGTGCACGTGTTCGACTTTCGCGCCGAAGAGACGCAAAAGCTAAAAGCGCTCGCCGCCCTTTCGGATGCGGTCGTCCTTTGGGGGTCGGATGAAGCTGTGCAAGCTATTCGCACCCATGCGCTGCCGCAGACGAAGCTCATCGAATGGGGGCCGCGGCTGAGCTTTGCCTACGTTTCGCCGGAGGCGGATGACGCCTTTTTGCGCGGCGTCGCGCACGATATGTGCTTCACCTCGCAGCTCTATTGCAGCAGCGCACAGGGCATCTTTGTCGACACGCGCGATGAGGCGGCGCTCTTGCGCTTTGCCCGGCGGTTTTTATCCATCCTCGAATCCGAGGCCGCGGCGCATCCCGCGGGACTGGACGCGCTCATGGGCGCGGGCGTCTCCTTGGGGCTGTATGCGGATTCCCTCGAGGCGGATCTTTTGGGAAAAGGCCGCGTTTTGCGCGGCGCGGGCTGCAGCGTAACGGTTTGCACGGACAGCGTGCCCGAAGGCGCTCGTCGCTTTGGCAACTGCTGGGTCAAGCCGCTGCCCAAAGAGGAAATCCTCCCGGCGCTTCGCCCGTATGCGGGCTATTTGCAAAACGTGGCGCTGAGCTGCGCCCCACAAGAGCGCGCGGACATCGAGCGCGCCCTAATCGCTGCGGGCGCGGTACGCATTTGCGACGGGTACAACCTTTCGCACGGATACTGCGACATGCCGCGCGATGGGATTTTGCCCCTCACGCGCTATATGAAGCGGGTTAGTGTAGCGCAGCCCGACGGCGTGTGATATAATGCCTGCATGAAGGCGCAAATTGCCGCGTTTATTGCGGAAAACGAGCTGATCCCCAAAGGAGCGGCCGTCGTCGCCGGTGTGAGCGGCGGCGCGGATTCCGTGGCGCTTTTGCGTATTCTCACTTTGCTCGCCTCCAAAATGGAATTCAGCGTTTTCGCCGCCCACCTCAACCACGGCATCCGCGGCGACGCGGCGGATGCGGATGAGGCATTCGTGGTTTCGCTTTGCGAGGCGTACGGCGTGCCGCTCTTTCGTGCGCGCGCGGACGTTCCGCGCTTTGCCCGTGCCAACGGCCACACCCTCGAGGAAGAGGCGCGCATTGTTCGCTATGCCTTTTTGGAGCGCGCGCGCAAGCACTTTGGCGCATCGCGCATCGCCGTTGCCCACCATAAGGACGATCAGGCCGAAAGCGTGCTGCTCCACCTCATGCGCGGCAGCGGCCTGGCAGGCCTTACCGGCATGCAGCCGCAAAGAGGGGCCCTGATCCGGCCGATGCTCTGCGTGCGCCGCGCCGAAATCGAGGCGTTCCTCGAGCAGGAGGGCATCCCCTATTGCACGGACGCCACCAACCTCGAACCCGACGGCACGCGCAACCGCACGCGCCTTGAGATCATCCCCTACGTCGAAAAGCACATCAATCCCGCCTTTACGCAGACCCTTTGCGCGACGGCGGAGCTGCTGCGCAGGGATGAGGACTATCTCTCGAACCAGGCGCGCGCCGCCCTCGACGTGGCCGCACAAGGGGACGGGTACGACCGGCACGCCTTGGCTGCGCTACCGTGGCCCATTCAAACGCGCGCCATCCGCATGGCGCTGGCCAATGCCGGCGCTGCGGTTGACGTGGAGCGCGCGCATGTGGAAAAAGTTATGGCGCTTCTTGAGGCGCGCACGGGAGCGTCGCTCGACTTGCCGGGCGCCAGGGCGCGTGTGAGCTATGGGCTCGTGCATTTCGAAAAACCCGGAGAGAGCGCGCCGGAACCCTTTGAACTGCCCCTTGCTATCCCGGGCGATACGAGAACGCCCGAGGGAACGTTTTGCGCGGCGTATTCGGATACCATCGCCTATACGACGGATAAATTCACGGCCTGTTTTGATGCCGGGAAGCTCCCCGCCGAGCTTATCGTCCGGCGAAGGCGCGCGGGTGACCGGTTCTTCCCCCTGGGCGCGCCGGGTAGCCGCAAGCTCAAGGAGTATTTCATTGACCGCAAGGTCCCGCGTGAGGCGCGTGAGCGGCCGCTGGTCGCCTCCGGCTCCGACGTCCTGTTTTTGCCTGGTTTCGGCATCGCGGAAACGGTGAAAATTACCCCCGAAACGACGCGCGTGCTGCGCGTTGAATATATTTCTCTTCATGAATAAGGAGGCCTGCATGCAACAGCGTACCGACATGAACCGGGATATCGACCATGTGCTCATCGGCGAGGAGGCTATCCGCCACCGCATTGCGCAAATGGGAGCCGAAATCAGCGCCGATTACGATGGCAAGGACGTCGTGCTCGTCTGCGTCCTCAAGGGCGCGGTCATCTTTTTCGCCGACCTCGCGCGCGCGATGACCTGCCATATGGAGATGGACTTCCTCTCCATTTCCAGCTACGGCAACAACACAAAGACCTCGGGCATCGTTCGCATTTCCAAGGATATGGACACTTCCATCACCGGGCGGCATGTGCTGATCGTCGAAGATATTATGGACAGCGGTCTCACCCTCAACCACCTCACGAACATTCTTCGCGTGCGCGAGCCGGCCTCTCTCAAAATCGCCTGTTTGTTGGACAAGCCCGAGCGCCGCGAGTGCGACATCACGCCCGATTATGTGGGTTTCGTCATCCCCAACGAGTTCGTGCTGGGGTACGGCCTCGATTATGAGCAGCGCTATCGCAACCTGCCCTATGTAGGCGTCATGAAGCCCTAAGGCGCGCTTGCCCGGACCTGTCGCCCCGCAAGGCGCAATCCGTCTTTCTTGATCATACACCAAAGGAGATAGCAGGATGTTTAACGGAAAGCCCATCGTATGCATCACCAACGATTCAAACCGGGAAAACTGGGTCGTCAAACCCCGCCAGATCGAAAGCCCCAAGGCATATAGCGCGGCCATCGCGCGCGCAGGCGGCATCCCGTGGCTGACGAGCGAGTTCTGCGAACAGGAGCTTGCCCAACTGTGCGACGCGCTGCTGCTCGCAGGCGGGGACGATGTCGATCCCAAGTATTTCGGCGAGGAGAAGTTCAACGACACGGTTGTGGTTGACTCTGTGCGCGACGACTTCGAGATGCGGCTGATTCCGGAGTTTCTCAAGCGCGGCAAGCCGATTTTGTGCATTTGCCGCGGCATGCAGATCCTCAACATCTATCTGGGCGGCACGGTCTATCAGGATCTGGTCGAGCAGTGCGGCTTCGTGCATATGGATAGCAAAATCCGCCACGAAGTGATAACCGAGCCGGATACGCTCCTGCGTAAACTCTTCGGGGAGCGGTTTCGGACGAACAGCACCCACCATCAGAGCCTGCGCGACCTCGCGCCGGGCTTCAAGGTTGCCGCGCGCTCCGCCGAGGGCGTCATCGAGGCAATCGAGCACGAAACGCTGCCCATTTACGGCTGCCAGTTCCACCCCGAACGGCTCACCGGCGAAGGCTGGGACGAGCGCTCGCCCGACTTTGCGCCGTTCTTCACGCACTTTATTTCGCTTGCCAAGGAGCACGCCGCGCGCTGACACGTCAATGGTTCATGGGCGGCTTTACCGCGCGTGACGATGGTGGAGGGCGGGGATACATTCCGTCGGGCGCGCGGGCGGGTGGATGTTGATGTTTATTTTGCTCGCAATGGTTCCAGATCGGTTTTAGGGGAAGGGCAGGGAAGAGGGAGCGGCTCGGCAAGGTGTAAACCAAAGAGAGCTTCCTTAAGGACATCGAGAACCTCCCCCTTGCCACCACCTAGTTCGACGAAACGCTCTGGCTGACCACGGTCGATAAGGTCACGGTCAACCAAGAAGGCATAATGACATTCAGGTTTATGAACGGCTCAGAGATTATTGCTTAACAATGGAAAACCAAGGTTGCCATTCCATCAAGGGAATTGGCAACCTGAAACTATATAAAAACTTAGTAATCGTGCAGTTTTCTCGGTCAAGATTGCAAGGTTGCCAAGGTTTCTGGTTCGCCCTTTGGGCGAGCTGTTTTTTTGTTCTTAGCCATATGCTTATTTCTGCACGTTAGTTCTACGCCTTATCACCGCTCATTTTATGGTGAAAAACAATAATCGCAAGCATAAAAATAACAACCGTATAACCCAATACAACTATCAAATGCGGCAGTATTTCAGTAAAATTACCGCCCAAGGTTGCTTTGATCGCTTGCACACTATGATAAAACGGTAAAATGTCAGCCGCTTTTTTGAAAGCGCCGCCTATTAAGTCAATCGGAATAAACACCCCGGACAACCATCCTGCAACATTCGTAAGCAATGCACCGCAAATGCCGCCTACTGCCTTATCGTTCAGTAAACTTCCGAATAATAAACCGAACCCCACAAACAAAAGCGAGGTCAGCATTGTCACAAGGATGGCAAGTAGGAGATTGCCGGTGAGTTCAAGCCCCGCAATACATGAAGCTAATAAAGTTATTGCGGCTTGCGCCAAAGACATAACGAGCATTGGTAAAGTATAACCTAATATAAAATCAAAAGATGTCATAGGTGAGGCGAACAAGCGCATTAAGAAGGACGAAGTACGATCCTTGGATACCAGCATACCTGTAAACAATGCCATGAATGCAGTTCCGAACATTGCTAAACCGGGTGCGAGATTTTCAATCGAAAACATCGGATTGTTCGCTTCGGGAGGAATACTGGCGTTGATGACGGATAACAATACCAGTAATGCCAACGGAAATCCCAATCCGAAAAAGAGGTTGATAGGGTCACGTAAAATCTCTTTTGTATTGCGTTTTGCAAATAAAACAATCCTCATGCCACACCTCCTGAAAGGATAACAAAAGCGTCCTCCAGCTTGCTTGTACCGGTCTGCCCCGTCAATTCCGCTACCGTCCCAATCGCAGTCAATTTGCCATTTGCCATAATGCCGATACGATCGGACAGCGCTTCCACCTCTTCCAAATAATGTGTTGTGAGAATAATTGTTACCTTTCCTTTTAATGTTCCAATGGATGCCCACAATTCGCGGCGGGCAAGTACATCAAGTCCTAAAGTGGGTTCATCAAGAAACAGGATTTTAGGGTTTGATATCAAAGCCATCGCAATGGAAAGTCGCCTTTGCATACCGCCTGATAACTGTTTTGCTTTTTTATTTCGAACACCGTCAAGCCCGAATTGCGACACCATTTCGCCAGCGTTTTTCTTTGCGGTTTTGCTATCTTGACCGTAGATGCGCGCCGTGAGCTCCAAATTTTCGATTACTGATAGACTGGCGGCCACAGCTGTTTCCTGCGGCGAGATATTGATTTTTTCTTTGACAGCTTGCGGATGTTCTT
>CAYNDC010000060.1:0-329 GCA_964396085.1 uncultured Clostridium sp.
ATCTCAGGCGGGCGCGGAGCAGCGCTTTAAGGGCGGCCTTGCCGACACCGGCGAGGAAACCGCGCGCCTGCACAGCGCGACGCATCTTTTGCAGGCGGCGCTGCGCAAGGTTCTGGGCGATGGCGTGCAGCAAAAGGGCAGCAACATCACGGCGGAGCGGCTGCGCTTCGATTTTAGCTTCGAGCGCAAGATGACCCCGCAGGAGATCGAGGAGGTCGAGCGCATCGTCAACGAGGTCATCGCTGCCCACGCGCCCATCACCTGCGTGGAGATGAGCGTGGAGGAGGCCCGTGCCGCCGGCGCAATCGGCCTGTTCGGCGATAAGTACG
>CAYNDC010000060.1:339-8042 GCA_964396085.1 uncultured Clostridium sp.
ATGGGCAATTTTTCCCGCGAGATTTGCGGCGGGCCGCACGCCTCCAACACGAGCGAGCTGGGCGGTTTTAAGATCCTAAAGGAGGAGGCCTCCAGCGCGGGCGTGCGCCGGATTAAGGCCGTGCTTCAATAACATGGCGCAGTGGTTCGGGTATGACTGGCCCATCGAGGGCGCGCGTGCGCGCTTTACGGTGGATTTGGCGCTTACGGACGTTCCTGCTGAGGAATGGCCGATTTTGCTGTACCTGAGCTGCGAGAGCCGCCGCAAGGATGCGACCTCCCTGAACGCCATCGAATCTGCACGGGCCGAAGGCCTGAAAAAACGCTTTTTGAAGGACGGCAGCAGCCTCTATGCCGGCTGCATCGAGACCGGCGCGCAAAGGCAGTTCTACTTCTATACCGGGGAGAAGCGCACGAAAAAGCAGATCGACGAGCTTGCCGCGCGCGAGCGCATCCTCGCGTGCCGCACGGGCGGCGCCAACGAGCCGGATTGGGTCACCTATTGCCAACTTCTCTATCCGGATGCGGCCAAGTTCCAAACCGAGCGCAACCTCGGCCAGATCGAGCTGTTGAAAAAGAACGGGGACAGCCTGGTTGGCCTTCGCCGCGTGACCTTCTCGCTGTTTTTTGCAACCGAGAATATCATGATGCTGTTTGCCGAGCAGGCGCGGCTTTCGGGCTTTGCGATCGATAAGGCCGTGTATGAGCCGGAACACGAGCTTGCCTATGGCATCGCCATCGTGTGCCTGTCCACGCTCGATAAGGCAAAGATCGACGCGCTGACCACACGCGCCATTCGCATCGCCGAACAATACGGCGGGGAGCTGCGCTATTGGGAATCCCCGGTCGTGCGCCGCGGCGGCCCCATTATGGATAACTGATCCGCACGCAGTAAGCCGCAATCACGCGGTTCACAAACAACGGCCTCCTAAAAGCGGAGGCCGTTTTGTATGCCGGGAGCCATTCGTCATCGTTGCTTCGCATCGCAGCGCGCGGCTTTAGCCAACCCGCAAATCGCTGCCCTTGAGCTCAATCACATTATAGCCGCGCTGTGAGAACAAGCGCGAAAAGATGCGCTCGCCGTAAATTTCAAGGATCTCCCCGCGCTCGAGGTTCGTGGCGATTGCCGTGGCGCGCCCCGCGTTGCCGCGCTCGTTGATGGCGGCGAACAGCGCCTCGAATGTGACCGAGGGGATCATGGGTTCGGTACCCAAATCGTCAATCAAAAGCAGAGCGGGGGAAAGCAGGTCCGCGGGGGCCGTGCGCTCGCGGATCGAGCGCAGCATCTGGTCGATGATGTTATAGGATGTATATTTCTGCACGCTGCTGCCGCGCTCGAGCGCGCGGCGGCCGATGCAATCGAGCAAAAAGGTTTTGCCCACACCCGTCTCTCCCATGAGGATGAGGCCGGGTGCGCCGTTGAGGGCGAGTTCGCCCGCATACAGCTCGCACAGCTCCTTGGCGCGCAGGCTGCGGCGTTTCTGTTCGGCGTTTTTATAGATGGATGTGTTGAACAACTCAAAACGTGCTTCGTGCGCGAGGCCGGAGGAGGCGTATTTGAGCGTGAGCAGCTTCTGGCGCGCGCAGGGGCACAGCGTGCCTTCCGGCAGGCAGCCGGTATCCGAGCAGCGCGGGCATTCGTAGTGAATGTCCAAATAATCGGGCGCATAGCCGTGGTCCGCAAGAAGGCGCGCGCGCTCCGCGGCGAGCGTTGAAAGCGTATCCTCCACGGCTTTTCGGCAGGCGGGCTTGTCCGCCGCCGTGCGCAGGGCAAAGGGCAGCTCAAAGGCGGCAGTTTGCATCTCCTGCTCAATGTCCCTCAGGCGCGGGATCATCGCGTGGATTTCCGCGCGCCGCGCTTCGTATACGGCAAGCGCACGGGCGCGCGCTTGCGAATAAAAGGATGTCAGTTCACCGGGCAGCATAGATCCTCCGTGAAGCGCTTCTTCGCCTCGCATCAATTATAAAGGAAAAACCCGCGCCGGACAATGGACAATGCTTCCGGCGCGGGAAATTGTGCAAGGTCGATCAAGGTTATTTGGGATCGTCTTTGTGGTCCTCTTTGGCGTCCTCGTCGGGAGAGCCGATTTTGTGCAGCGCGTCCTTGAGCACCTTGGGCACCGGCAGTCCGAGCTGCACGGCGTTTTCCAGAATGCTCAGGCCCTCGTTGGCGATGTAGAAAACCATCACCGTCGCGCGAATGGCGTTGTTTGCCTCGGGGATGACCCGGTCGGCCATCGTGGCAAGCGCAACCAGCGCGAAGATAAACAGCTTCTTTAGTAAACCGCGAAAGCCTACGGCGCTGTTGAGCTGCTTGAGAACGGCTGCTTTTGCGACGCCGGTAATGTAGTCGATGGCGACCATAGCAACGAGCATCGTGCACAGGAGGTCCCAGGGACCCCATAGGTATGCGGCGATGCCGCCCAGGCCAGCCAAAATCGTTTTGATCCATTCGATAGTTTTATCGTTCATCTGTATGCCTCCTCTGTGATAGCAATATATTCCGCACTCATGTACCCTGTGACAAATCCACCGCGCGCCCGTAGCGCGACCTCGCGCCAACCCGGGGATTGCGCGGGCATGACGAGCAGGCGGTCGCCTTGATGCGCGAGGCAGACTACGACGTGCGCCGTGCCCGGCCCCTTTCTAACGTACACGCTGCCTCCGGTGCAGCGGGCGAAGCGCGCCGTTCCCGCCCCTTCTTCAGGCAGGAGGCAGGGGAGGATGCCAAAGCGGTTCCAGTACGCGCCGCCGCCCGCATCGAGCGGGCGGATGACCACGCCCTCGTTGCGGCCTTGCGCCTCAATGACGAGGGTTTTCCCTAAATACACCCCTACGTGATGGGCCCTTTGCCCGTTGTGGCAAAACACGAGGCAGCCCGGCGCAAGCGCTTCTCTGGGGATGGGTTCGCACGCGGCAAATAAGTCCTGCGCGCGCATATCCCGCTCAAAGCAGGCTGTGATGTTTTGGAGATAGCACATCACAAGGCCGCTGCAATCGTACAGGGGAACGCTTGCCCTCCCCGCGTCAAGCCTAGTTTGAATGGCGGCCTTCGCGCGATTGGCGTTCGCCTCGCTCGTCTCGCGCGCGCCCACCCACGCTTGCCAGCAGGCCGATAGGCGCTTGTCCCCGCGCCGAAGCGACCCGTCCGCGCACGCCTCCTGTCCCTGCGCGCCCCACACATAGGCAGCGTTTTGCTGCGCCCGCAGCCAGGCAAGAAAATCAGCCGTATGAATCATGCAACCTCCTTTCTCGTTTGCGCGCAAAGGCGCGACCCCTTTTTTCTGCGGGGAGCGCAGGCGCGCTTGGGTCTAGTGCCCCCCGCGCCGGTTCGTTCCGTTCCCGAAAACATGCCAAATACGATTCTGCGCCGATTCATGGCGGCGCCTCATCCAACCAGAAGATACGCATAGGTCCCCACAAACCTCGCCGTCGACCCAAGCGCTCTTAGCGTTATGGTAAACGTGCCGTTCGCATAGGAAATGAAGGTGATTTCCACGCCGTATGCCCCGTTTGACCCGGCCGACACGCCGCCAAACGTCGTGCCGTTCACCTTGCCGGCGCAGATGACCTTGGACGGCAAAAAGCTGTCATAACCGGCGGTCGTACTCGCAAACAGAAAATGAGCCGGCTCAAAGGATAAACCGCTTACCGTGATGGATTCATACGGCCCGCCGCCGACCGTGCCAAAGGCAACCTTCTTGCAACCGCCGGGGAACATGTTCATGATGTTCGCCATTTAGCTCACCGTCCTTATGAGTAGGGGAAGCGCAATCGTCGGCTTTGTGCCGCGCGCCGTCACGGTAATTTGGTTGGCCGCCTGGGCTGTGCACATGAGCTGCGCGGCGCTGGCGGCGGCATATTCCGCATCGGTTGCGCCGCTGGCAAGGCCCACGAAGATTTTTGCCGAGGCAGAAAGCCCGGCGATGGCCACCGTTTGCGTAAAGGGTGCGCTCGAGCCGCTCCACGCCGTCGTGAGGGAGGCCGTATAATCCGCGGCGGGCGCGGCTTTTGCTGCCACCTGAGCAGGCGTCGCATAGTCCGTACCCGCTGCTGCGGCGCTTACGCCGCCCGCGCCGTCCCCCTTGAGGATGCCTAACACCGTCGAAAACTCCGGCAGGCCTTCCACCGCGTGCGTCAGCTCGTTTGTCAGCTCGTCCGCATCGCCAATGGCCAGGTCGAGCCGGTTCTCGAGGGCTGTGCAGGTGAGAGCGCGTGCGGCTTCGGCCGCGGCGCGGGCTGTTTCCGCGCTTTCGCGCGCGGTTTCGCTGCCGGCACGCGCGGCCTCCGCGGCGCAGCGCGCGCCCTCGGAGAGGAAGCGGGCGGATTCCGCAGCGCTCCGCAGCGCCTCTTGGGCCTCCACAGCCTGAGCCAAGACGAGCGCGCCCGCGGTCTGCTGCGCGAGCGTGTTCGTGTCAAGAAGCAGCGAGGTGAGCAGCGGGTATTCGGGCACGGCTTGTATGGTGTCGGCGTTGAGTATGCTCCTGCGGCAGCGGAAGTTGAACTTCGCGCTCGTCACGAGGGTTGAGAGCGTCGCGCCGGAATAAACCTGTACTTCGCATTCCACCATGCCCGGCGCGAAGGAGGAGGCGAACAGGCGCATGGTAATCTCGTTGCCCGCATCGCCCCCCAGCGTGATGCCGCTGTTTTCGCTGCCGCTGTCCTGGGAGACGGTCGTCGCGTCGGATTTACAGAACAGCGCCATCACGCGGCACCCGCTCAAGTTGACAGGCTCGCCGTCATCGGTAAGCGCGATGGTGAGCTCGTTGCCCGTGTCCCCTTCCACAAGGGTAAACGCGCGGTTGGAGATCGGGCGGCTGATATCCAGCGCCAGGGAGAAGCGCTTAGTTACTTCGCGTGCGTCAGCCATTTGGCACCTCCCCCCGCGCTTGCCTGGAGCATGGGCGCATAGGCGCTCTGGAGCGCGTCGAACGCCTGCGCGCCAAACGCGGAAGACAGCTCCTCGCGCCTAACCTACCAGTATGGGTCGGAGGACTGGAACAGCGCCGTGCGCTGGGCGCCGGAAAGCGCAGCCACGTAGTCGAGGTAATCCTGCTCTGTCAGCCGTGTGGAGGCCGCCTGGGTCTGGTGCGCGCTGCTCCCGCCGCCGCTTTTTGCATTGGTGGTGCGAGCCGCGCCCATAAGATAACTTTGGTACCATTGCGCGGCGATGCCTGCCGCCGTGTTGCTGGCAGCCGCCGCCAGTTGCGCGTTGGTGCTCGCGGCCTGCAGCTCGAGGGATGCGTAGGCTTCGAGCGCCGCTGCAATGCGCTCGGCGAGCGTGCCCGTATAGTGCGCCTCCATCATGGAGATGTCGCCCTCCACATCGTCGCCCTCGCGCTCCTTCACGGAGGTGACGTAGGTGGACCCCAGCATGCCGCGCGTGGCGGCGTCCGCATCCGCCTCGGCGAGCGCCTCCTCACCGCGTGCGCGGCGGCGGGTGATCGCCAAATCGACGCCCGGGCGCAGCATCGTTTCGTAATCCTTGGCAATTTGATCCCGCGAGGGAACGCGCACCGAAATGCCGGGCGTGGAGATCGCGCCGAGTATGGTTTGATAGTAGCTGGTAAACGCGTCGCTCGGGGCGGCATACCGTCGGGCACCGGCCGTGCCTTGCTTTTCATAGGCCGCCTGCGTCACAGGGCCCCAGATGCCATCGGCGCGCACGCCAAGCAAGCGTTGATAATCCTTGACTTTTTCGCGGCTGTCCACGCCGTCGGGCGTGGTGTAGCCGGTGAGGGTGTAGCTTGCCATATCGGTTTCCTCCTTGTGATAGGGTGTTCAACGCGCTTTCCAGCGCTTCGAGGCGCGCGTCCCACTCCGTAATTTTGTTTGAGATGATCGTGAAGTTCTGGTTGAGGCAGTTTTCGATGCCCCGCGTGCGTTCGTCGTCCGGCGTGTTTCCGCTGCCGGCGGCGAGCGCCGCAAGGCCAATGTAGTAAAGCGCGCGCATGTCAAGCGCCATCAGATTGTCCTCCTCCTGTGCTCATATTCGATTTCGGCGCCGCTTGTGAGGGCGAAATGCCCGCCCGCCTCGTTGTATAGGCGAAGCGAGAACGTGCGCCCCTCGTTTTGGAGCGGCACCTCGAGCACCTCGCTGCCGTTTTCCGGCAGGAGCAGGCGGTGCGTGTGGGTCATAGAGCCGGTCTTCACATCCACAAGCAAAGCGGATTGCTTCTCATCCGCTTGACCGCGAAGGTAGAGTGCGCGCATGCCCTTGATCATGCTCTTCTCGTGGAGGTCCGTTTCGGGCGTGCGCCACCAGGCCGAGATGGGGCGACCGGCGTAATCCCGCCCCTCGTTGAAGCGGCACACATAGCGCTCGCCGTCGATGAGATAGAGCGCGCCGTCCCTCGCGCACAGCCCGCGCACACAAAAGCCGCGCCGCAGCATGTAGACGCCGCGCACGAGGTCATATTCGATGAGCGCATCGCCCGCGGCATCGCGCAGGGTAAAGTAGAGCTTGTCCCGGCACAGCGCACCCCGCGAGGCGGAAACATCCGCGTTCGCGAGCAGCGTGCGGATCTTGCGCGCATCGCGCATGGGTTCGGCCGTCACGCCGTTGAAGCAGCACAGGCCGCCCGCGCTCATGAAATAGAGCGCGTCGCCGCAGGCCACCACGGCGGCATCGTCGGTGCGCTGGGCGCGCGAGTCCACCTCCTCGATGGTGAAGTTGCCGGGTTTGTCGCCCAGGAGCCGGTAGATGCTGTGCTTTTTGAAGATAACCACCTGGTTTGAGAGCGCAGCAAGGCCCGCGATGGGGTCGCTTGCGGTGCTGCCCACCTCCGCGTGGCCGCCCTCGACGTTGGGCGAGGCAGAAACCGGCCCCCATGCCTCGATGCTTCGCCCGGAGCCGGGCAACTGGCTCCAGTAGAGCCGGTTGGGATGCGCGGGATTGCCCGCGGCGAACAGCCTGCCGCGGTACAGCGTAAGGTAGAGCACGGGGAGGTCGCTCACCTGCCCCGCACTGCCAAAGAGGGAGGCCGCCGTTCCGTTGAACTTGACGAGCTGGCTTTTCCCGCAGCCGATGATGAGCTGATCCACCCCGTTGATTTGCGCCTGCACGAAATCGAAGCGATGCGCGCTCAGGCCGTTCGCGTAGGTGTAAAAGAGCTGCCAGGCTTCCCCGTCCCATGCGTAGAGGCTATCCCCTGCGGCGGCGATGAAACGATCCCCTACTTGCGTGGCGTAGAGCCCGAGCGCGTGGATGGCCACCTCCCCCGGAACAGGGGCGTGGATATGGCGCACGTAGCCGCGCGCGACGGCGAGGCCTCCGTTTTCGGTGTCCATGTTGCACGCGTCGGGGCTGGCCGAAAAGGGTAGGGAGTTCTCGTCGCGGGATTGGTCGATGCCCGCGAATTCGTCGATGCGAAACAGTTTGATCGCCATCTTCTCACCACCTGTTCAACAGCTTGTAGTCGTCCGGCGCACCCGGGCGGGGGAGCAGCAAGCGTTTCCCCGCCTCATACATCTGAAAATACACGTTTGCGCCGCGCTGCACGCTCACGTCCCCGCAGGCGCGCTCGCGCCCCACCACATACGTCACGATCAGCGCGTGGCAGGCAAAGGGGAGCTCCGGCACGTCGGTCGCCGCGGAAAGCTCCCGCGGCATAAAGCGGTAGGTAATCTCCACCGTGCCCTGCGCGCATGCGGGGAGCGTGAGCGTGCCCGTCGCACCGGCGCAGCCAAAGGAAAGCGCCTTGC
>CAYNDC010000061.1:0-2912 GCA_964396085.1 uncultured Clostridium sp.
ATCAAAGTATCCTCAGGAACGGAGGGGCATGAGAACGGTGAAACGCATTCTATCTGCCCTGTTGGCGTTGGCGCTGGCATCGCTTGTGCTGTGTTCGTGCGCGGTAAAAACGCAAACGGATCAGACACCTATGCCCGGAGAAACGCCTTCTGCACCCGGGTCCTCTGAGACAGAAAACGGGGATGGCTTTGTCCTTTTAGGCCTCGTTATAGACGATGATGGCAGCGACGGGGCATATATGACCATGCACGGCTTCTTACATACGGCCCAGAACCTCGGCTATGCAGCGAAACTCTATCGTGCCAAGGCGGGCGCCTCGGCGCTTGCGGCGGTAGCCGAGGCTGCGGCTGACGGGGTGGATGCACTGATGGTCTCCTCCCCGGCGGGCGCGAATGACGCTGCCGTGAGCGAGGCCGCAAACCTCGGCATGTATGTGGTCGTCCCTTACGATAAATGTAACGCAGACGGGCTTGATTGCAACGTTGTTGCGGACGATGTCGATTATTACGACGAACTCGCGCGCGGCCTTGCCGAGCGCATGACCGAGCGCAGTCTCAAATCCGGCCGCATCCTCGTATATGGGCGCGAAACGGAAACCTGCCGTGCGATGTTCGAAGCCTCCATCGCAGCGAACTATCCGCAATACGACGTAGTCGCCTTCCAGAGAACCGCCGCGGATGCACAGGGCGCGGTGGATGAGCTTGCGCAGTTCTTGCTTTTTAACCGCGATATCAAGGGCGTCTATGTGATCGACGCGGACTCCTCCGCCATCGCGGTGGACGCACGCGCACAGGCGCAAAAGCTCTTCCGCACGAACGGCGCGCCCACGCCCTCCCCCACGCCGGAGGCCGTTGCGCCCGGCGCTACGGTTTATACGCCTAACCCGGCTCTTTTGACGCAGATTTCCGTCACGGTGTTCTGCAATGGCTTAAGTGAGGACAATTACGGTCTTTTTGAAGATAACGACATTTTTGCGCTGTGCATCGAGCCGTATTATGAGGCTGCGGCACAGGGGACAATGACGCTCGACGGACTGCTGCGCGGCGAAAACCCGGCGGGCGTCGTCAAGGTGAACCGGCCGCTCGTGTATGCGCAAACGGCCGAGAAGTACAAGGCGGTTTACGACCAAATGCGAGAGATGTTCGCACTTGATTAAAACGAATGATCGACCTTAAGATGCTCAAAAGAATAGACTGGCTGACGATCCTGCTGGTGCTGGCGCTGGTGGGCTTTGGCCTTGTGAGCATCGCGAGCATCATGGCCACGCCATTTGACGGCACTGAGAGCAGCATGAGCGACTATATCGCGCGGCTCAACCTCAACTACGTCAAGAAGCAGGTGGTCAACTTCATGGTCGGCGTCGCGGCGTTTTTGATCATTATCGTGTTCGATTATCAGGTTTACCGACCTCTGATCAAGTTCATTTACGTCGGCCTGCTTGGCCTGCTCGCGCTGTTGCTCATCATCGACAAGACCAACCGTGGCATTTCGGCCTGGTTCGTATTTGAGGCGATCGACCGCTCCGTGCAACCCTCGGAGCTTACCAAGATCACGATCATCATTTCACTCTCGGTCGTCGCGTCGAACTCCATGTCGAAGAATGAGGGTAAATTCAAGGATATCCGTTCGATTGCCATCGCGCTGCTGCTTTGCGCCGTACCGACGGCCCTTGTGATGCTGCAGCCGGACTTTGGGACGGCGTTCGTGTATCTGTGCATCGCCATCGTCATCTTTTTCGTCGCGCGCATCGGTTGGGGCTACATTGTTGCCGCGGGCGGGCTCGCGGCCATAGCGCTGCCGGTCGCTTATTTCTTCATTATGAGCGACGATCAAAAAGGCCGCATCAACGTATTCCTCAACCCGGATCTGGACGCGCTCAACAGGGGCTACAATGTGGCGCAGTCCAAGCTCGCCATCGGCTCCGGTCAGCTTTACGGCAAGGGATATTTCAGCTCCGGCACGCTAGCCCAGCTTCGCTATGTCCCCGAGCGGCACACGGACTTCATCTTTTCTGGCATCGCGGAGGGGTTGGGCTTTATCGGCGGCACGCTTTTAATCGTTATGTTTTTTGTGTTGATTTTGCGCTGGCTCTGGATCGCCCTCAATGCGAAGGATTATCTTGGCATGTGCCTCGTGGCGGGCTGCGCGGGGATGCTCCTTGCCCATGTGTTTGAAAACATCGGCATGACGATGGGTCTGATGCCGGTCACGGGCATCCCGTTGCCTTTTATCAGCTACGGAGGGTCGAACCTTTTGACCAATATGATCGCCGTGGGCATCGTCGAAGGTGTCTGGATGCGGCGGGCGCCGCAAAAAATAACGCATAGGGCATAATCTGTTCCCTCCCGCGCGCATATGCTATTTTGCGGGAGGATTATCATATGGCGCAGATGCACAATCAAATCGAGGTCTCCGCCTTTTGCACCGAAGGCGTCAGGAATAAGCGCCCGCGCGCCGTGCAGGTGCGCGGCGGCTCCATGCTGGTGAAGCTGGGCGTGTGCTGCGCTGCTGCGGCGCTGGTGCTGCTCATCAAAGTCTCAGCGGAGAACCGAGCGGACCCGTTTGCCGCACTCGAGGGGACGATCGCTTCCAACGAGAACGAACTTGACGATCAGCTTGGCAAGCTCCGCTTCGTGGAGCTCCCCGGTATCATCGAAGTTTTTTCGAGCGAGAGCAAAAGCCTGCTTGGAATCGAGAGCGACTCTAGCGAGCTGATCAACGAGGGGACGCTACTCAAGCTCGTCGCGGGCAAGGACCAGGCTGTGACCATCGGGTCGGTCTGCCAGACTATTGAAACGGGCGAAGATCCCCTTTACGGCAAATTCGTACTGCTTGATATGGGCGCGGATACGGAGCTTACCGTATACGGTCTGAGTGAGCTGACGCCGGAGGCGGGGCAGCCGCTTCTCTCC
>CAYNDC010000061.1:2922-7922 GCA_964396085.1 uncultured Clostridium sp.
GGGATGAGCTGGGGCGCATCAGCGGTAAAATGGTGCTTTATGCGGCAGTCAGAATCGCGGGCAGGCCAAGTGATCCCGCCACCTACCTTCGAATGGACATCGCACGATGAGCTTTACGCTCTTCACCATCGGTAAAACGCGCGTTCGGCTGAGCGCGCTTTTTTTCGTGCCTACCCTGTTGGCTTTTTTAACGGAGAACGGGCAGGTTTTTCTGTTCACTTTGCTTGCGCTCTGCCTGCACGAGGCGGCTCACGTAGCCATGACCTATGCCTGCGGCATGCAGATTGCGGAAATCCGCATCCACGCCCTTGGCTTGAGCGCAAGCTTAGGCGCGGGTACGCCCACGCTCGGGGACGAACTGGCCATTGCCGCCACGGGGCCGCTGTTCAGCCTGACGGCGGGCGTTGCAGCATCTCTCGTGTATCATAGCGGGCTCATGCGGGAAGAGAATGTGCTGCTCTTTGGCAGCATCAACACGGTGCTCGCTTTATTCAACCTTTTGCCCGCACCGCCGCTAGACGGCGGCACGATGCTGCGCGCGCTCCTCGTAGATGTATTTTCGGCTAAATCAGCGCGCCGCGCGCTCGTATTCGCCGGTTTTGCGACAGCGGCGCTGATGGCTGCGGGGAGCGTAATGCTATATCTGCGTAAAGGCTCGTTTATCCCTGCGGCACTAGCGGCCGCCTTCCTCGCGCTCTCGAGCGCACAGGAGCTTTCTGCGGCGCGAGGCGGGCAGGCGGGAGCGGCGCTTAGGCGGCGCGCAGCGCTGGGCAATGCGCGCTGCATCCCCGTGCGAGAAGTGGCGCTTCGGGGAGATGTCCCGGCGCAGGAGGCGCTGCGCTTCGCGCTAAACGGGCGCTATACGCGCTTTATCGTGCTGGGACCGGACCTTCGGGAACTTGGCGCGCTCAATGAAAACGACCTTTATGAGGGGATCGCGCGGGAGGGGAAGGGGGTTGCATTGCAATCGCTTCTCGTTGCGTCGATTGACCAAAGGCGCGCGCGGTGATACACTTGTTTTCAGAAACGGTTTGGAGGTTGCATTGGGCATCGTACAACTATCGGACAGGCTCCTGTCAAGCGTTGAAAAGCCCGCGCGTTACACCGGCGCGGAGCTGAACATGACGAAAAAGAAAGACGCTGAGCTGCGCTTCGCGCTCTGTTTTCCCGACGTCTATGAAATTGGCATGTCGCACCTGGGCTCGCGGATTCTATACAACGTGCTCAACAGCCGGGAAGAGATCCTCTGCGAGCGTATTTACGCTCCCTGGACGGATATGGAGCAGGCCATGCGCGAGAGCGCGATTCCGCTCTTTACTCTAGAGACGAAGCGCCCTGCCGCCGAATGCGACGCGCTGGGATTCTCGCTTCTCTACGAGATGTGCTATACCAACATTTTAAGCATGCTGGATCTTGCGGGCATTCCGCTTCGCGCGAAGGACAGGGGGGAAAGTTGCCCCCTGATTATGTGCGGCGGGCCTTGCGCGTGCAATCCGGAGCCGGTTGCGGCGTTCATGGACGCGGTGATGCTCGGCGATGGGGAGGAGCTCATCATAGATGTGGCAAACGCGCTGCTCGAAGGCAAGCGCCTCGGGCTGCCCCGTGGGGAGCGGCTTCGCCGTCTCGCGCAAATCAAGGGGGTTTATGTGCCCTCTTTCTATGAGGCGAACTACGATGGCACAGGCTTATTTACGGGTCTCGCTAAGCTCGTACCCGATGCGCCTGATACCATCACGCGCCGGGTTGTGCGCGATCTTGACGCTGCGCCGTATATCGGTAAACCCATCGTGCCGTACATGTCCATCGTGCACGACAGAATCACGCTCGAGGTATTCCGTGGCTGCACGCGCGGCTGCCGCTTCTGCCAGGCGGGCTACATCTACCGGCCTGTAAGGGAAAGGCGGCTTGAGACCGTGCTCGATCAGGCGCGTGAGTTGTACGCATGCACGGGGTATGATGAAATGTCGCTGTTTTCACTGAGCACAGGTGACTATTCGCGCATCCACGATCTCGTGCCCGCCGTCATGGACGAATTTGAGAACGAGCGCGTGTCGATTTCGCTCCCGTCGCTTCGCATAGACAATTACTTGAAGGATGACCTCGCGCGTATGCAAAAGGTACGAAAAGCCGGCTTGACCTTCGCGCCGGAGGCTGGCACGCAGCGCCTTCGGGATACCATCAACAAGGGTGTCGACGAGGAAGACCTCCTGCGCGCCGCGGGCGACGCGTTTGAAGCCGGTTGGGACGGCGTTAAGCTCTATTTTATGATCGGGCTTCCCACAGAAACGGATGAAGATATTCTGGGCATAGCCGACCTTGCCAGAAAGGTCAGCGCGCGCTATTACCAAATCCCAAAGGACAAGCGCGGCAAGGGCTTGCGCATCTCCGTGAGCGCCTCCACGTTCGTTCCCAAACCCTTCACGCCATTCCAATGGGAAGCGCAGGATGAGCGAGAGGAGATCGCACGCAAGCAACGCCTGTTGCGCGATGCTCTCAAGGGCATCCGCGGCGTGGAGTTCGCCTACCATGCATCGGATATCAGCATCCTTGAGGCGGTGTTCGCGCGTGGCGATCGCAGGCTTGCGGATGTCATGGAAAGCGCCTGGCGGCGTGGTGCGCGCTTCGATTCGTGGGATGAGTGCTTCAACAAGCAGGCGTGGGAAGCGGCATTTGCCGGAAACGGCATCGACCCCGCTTTTTACGCGCACAGGAGGCGAACGCCCGGCGAACGCCTGCCCTGGGAGCATATCGACATGCTCGTAGAAGAGGATTATTTAATTGGCGAGCGCGATGCGGCTTACCGCGCGTCAAAAACGCGGGATTGCCGGGATGGCTGCAACGGTTGCTTTGGGGAGAGATATGCGGATTATTGCAAGGTTCTCTAAAAAGGAAGATGCGCGCTTCGTTTCGCATCTGGATATTCAACGCCTCTTTGGGCGCGCGTTTAGCCGCGCAGGACTTCCCGTGGCCTATTCGCAGGGATTCAACCCGCATCCCGTGCTCGCCTTTGCCACGGCGCTTTCAACGGGCGTCACGAGCGATGCGGAATGGCTCGATGTCAAGCTCGAGCGTGATTTGACGGACGAGGCGTTCATGAGCGCGCTCAATCCCACACTACCCGCAGGCTTTGAGATTCGGGAGGCCATCGCCGTAGATGATAAGCTGCCCTCCCTGAGCGCGCTGCTCGCAAGCGCAGCCTATGACGTACGATTCCTGCCGGGAACGCACAAGCAGGAGTTGATCGCTGCGCTCGAAACGCTGCTCGCGGGGCCCATCGTCATCGATAAGCGCACAAAAGCCGGCATCAAGCCGGTCGATATCCGGCCGCAGGTGTTAAGTGCTGCCTTTCGTGAAACGGAGGGCTCTTTGGTCCTGCATGTGGAAGGGGTGCTCAACGCCGCGGGGAGTCTGGGTTGCGATGCGTTCGTGCGCGCGTTGCTTGCGCGCGCTGGGGAAACTGCAGCCAACGGGGAATATGCAGATTATTCCATTCACCGGATGAATGTGTTTTTTCAAAACGGCAAGAATACGCCCGTATAGCTTGGGAGAAGTGCAATGAAACGGGAAATTTTCGTCGATATCAACCCATACCAAACACGCGTCGTGCTCGCCGAGGACGGCGCGCCTAGCGAAGTGTATATCGAGCGCAGGGGACGGGAGCGGCTCGTGGGCAATATCTATAAGGGGCGTGTGCAGAACCTTCTTCCCGGCATGCAGGCCGCTTTTGTGGACATCGGCCTGGAGCGCAACGCTTTTTTGTACGCGGGGGATATCCAAACCGATAAATCGGAGTTCACCTTTAACGGCGAAGCGCCGCAAATCCCCGGCGGCGTGCCGAACATCCGGGATATCGTCAAGGTCGGTCAGGAGATCATCGTGCAGATCGTCAAGGAACCCGTTGGCACAAAGGGAGCGCGGGTGACGACGAACATCACGCTCCCCGGCCGAACGCTCGTGTTGATGCCCTCGGTGAACTATATCGGCGTTTCGCGCCGCATAGAGGATGAGGCGGAACGCATGCGCCTGCGCGCGACATTCGAGCGTGTGGCGGGCGGCCGCGGACGCGGGGCGATTGTGCGTACTGCGGCCATCGGCAAGAGCGACACGGAGTTTGAGACCGATTATGTTTTCCTCACGCGGCTTTGGGAGAGAATCTGCCAGAAGGGGGAGATGGCGGCTGCGCCCCGGCTTCTCCACGCCGAGGAACCGCTGGTGTTCCGCACGATCCGCGATATTTTTACGCCCGAGATCGATCGGCTCGTCATCAACGACAGGGAGTTTTTCGACCGGGTGCAGATCGTCGCCAACATCATTTCGCCCCGTTTGAAGGATAAGGTTGAGCTATACGATCAAATTCCGGATATGTTCGATCTGCTGGGCTTGGATGAGGCCATCCGCAAGGCGCTTGAACGCAAGGTTTGGATGAAGAACGGCGGCTATATCATCATCGACCAAACCGAAGCGCTGACGACCATCGATGTCAACACGGGCAAATACGTGGGCAGCAACGATAATTTGCAGGAAACAATCACCCGGACCAACTGCGAGGCCGCGCGCGAGATCGCGCGTCAGCTCAGGCTACGCGACATCAGCGGCATCATCATTGTGGACTTTATCGACATGGATGAGATTGCCGATAAGGAGCGCGTGCTTTCGACCCTTCGCGCGGAACTTGCGCGGGACAGAACGAAATCCAACGTCCTTGGCATTACGCAGCTTGGCCTCGTGGAAATGACGCGAAAGAAGACGCGGCAGTGCATCTCAAACACGCTGCAAACGCCCTGCCCCTATTGTGGGGGTGATGGCAAGGTGCTCTCGGGAGAGACCATTTTGCTGCGCATCCGCCGGCAGCTCATGCGACAGATCGCCACGGGCACGGCAAAATATTATCTCGTGCGCGCCAACCCGGAGGTTGCGCGAATCGTTGAGGAGAACTCATCGCCCAAAGCGGGCATTCTGCCTGTTCCAGAGAACGGCGCTCTTTATGTGCGTGCCGAAGA
>CAYNDC010000062.1:0-4307 GCA_964396085.1 uncultured Clostridium sp.
GAGCATGCGGCTGTTAACCGCAGTGTCGTTGGTTCGAGTCCAACAGGGGGAGCCAGAAACGATAAATCCGAACCCACTGCCGACGGGCGAAGGGTTCGGATTTGTTGTATATATCGGCACTCTATATCAAGTGCGCTCAGGTTGCTTGACCGGTAAAACCCGGCGGAGAGGGAGGCAAACAGGGATTATGTTCTCTTGAAATACACTACCGTCGGGTCCGCCACCTCGCGGTAGGCGCTTTTCCGTAATGCCGGAACTGGTACGCCAATCCCAAAGGGCTGCAGTATTTCGTATTTCGTCTGTTTGCCTCCCTCCGCTTTTATCCTTGCACTTCGCGGCTAAGTGCCGCATTCATTTTCGCCTTGACTTCGGCGGTGATGGGGTACTTACGGTAAATCAACACAGCCATGATGGCGAAGATCGCGGGGAGAAGCGCGCACACGGCGATGAATCCCGTGAGCATGGCGGGCATGTTGGCAAGATCGCCCACGTAATCGCCGGTGACGGAATCCACATTGTAGCCGATGAACGCGAGCAGCAGGCCCGTGAGCGCCGTGGCCAACGCGCCCTGCGCCTTGTTGATGAAACTAAAGATCGAGTTGATGGTGCCGGCCATGCTCTTGCCGGTTACATAGGCGTTGTAGTCCATGCATTCGATCCACAGCGTGTTGGTCGGCACAAAGCAAAGCCCGTTGCCAAACGCAAGCACCGCGAACGTTGCCAGGAACAGGAAAAAGTTTAGATGCAGCACGCCCGCAAGCTGCAGCACAAACATCACAAGCCCCGCGGCGGAAGTTAAATAGCAGGCAAAGGTGATGAGCTTGAGGCCGGAGCCCATTTTGCGCGTCAGGAGCGGCGAAACCGCGGCTGCGATCATCATGGGAAGCATGCTGCCCAACATGAAAATGATGGTATAGGTTCCGAGCTTTTCGGCGTCGAATACGCCTGTGGCCAAGTCGGCGCAGAACGCCCATTTGATGTAGTAAGCGGTAGTCGCCATCATCATGGCAAATACAAGGCCGCGGCACAGCTGGGCAAAGAAGTGGACGTTGAGCGCTTTGTTCAAGCGAAAGATGTCTATAAAGTTTTTCAACTTAAGCTTTTCAGCGCTGGGATGCTCCGTTTCTCCGCTTTTGCCCTCGCGCACGAGGGAGAGGCTGATCAACGAAATAACGCAGGCAATTGCGGCAAAGCCGATGGCCGAATAGGAGAACGCTTTGCCGAAGTTGCCGACCACGGCGTTCACGCGGTTGACGACCATCATGAATACGGAAAAGACCGCGCCGAGAGTAATGGAGTTGAACCGCTGATACGTGGAGAGCTTGGCGCGGTGAACTTCCGTGCTGCCAAAGGATTGCAGCAGGGGGTTGCCCGAATAGAACGACACACCGATGTCGTATACGAGGTAGAACAGCAGAATCCAAACGAACAGCATGGGTGCGCTGGACTTGATGCCGTCGGGGATGCTGTAAAGGAACGAAATCGAAAGCGTGCTCAAAAGGATGCTCAACAGTGTAAAAAACTTGTATTTGCCAAAGCGCGTGGGCTTTGCGCTGTCCACGATGAGGCCTTGCAGCGGGTCGTTGACGGCGTCTACGATGCGGCCGATCACGAGGATGATCGGGGCGATGGTAGCGCCTAATTTGCCGAGGCCCGCGTAGTCGGTGAGATACAAAAGAAAGTAACTCGACATGAACGCATTGGCGATGACCTGTGCGGTGTTGGAAGTCGTGAAGCCAATGCTCGTCCGCCTATCATACGGATATAATTTTCGCTCTTTTGTTGTCATAAAGTGCTTCTCCCGTAAAGATTGTATTTGATTTGCCGCATTTCGACAAAGGATCAACCGTTGGATTTTTTGATTGTCTGCAGAGCGGCGTTAAGCGCCTGCACCTGCTCGGCCGTCACCGCGCCACCGGCCTGCTTGAGTAAGTTTTGCAGCGTGTGCCGTGCCATCATGCGCTGCAGCTGGGGGCTATCCTTTACGCTCTTGGCCACATCGCCTAAGCTTGCGATGGCTTTTTCCATGATCTGTCCTACGATTTTTCCGGCTACCGGGTGCGCCATGAGCTCGCCGAACTTATCCATGACCGAAAAGTATTGGGGGTCGTAGCGGTCCTGCCCAAACCAGTTGGCGGGGCTGCTTTCCTGCGCGAGCCGATAGTCCGGGTTTGGTTCGGATGCCCGATGCACCAGCATCACGCTGTCGCATTCACCTGCCCGCGCTTCTATTGTATGTTCGCCGTAGATGGGTACGGAAAAGAGGAAAACATGCCGGCCGGCGCGCGTTTCCAACAGCTTGCCGTCCACATACAGCGCAACCTCGTTTTGGTTGCTGTAAACCTTGATTTCTGTTATGTCCTGCGTGCGTTCCACATACCGGCTGCCGCACAGATGCACGAAAGGCTCCTTCGACCAGTGGGCCTTGTACAGGTAGTAGGCGTCCTTTTTTAGCCTGCGATCCATCGTGACCAAGCCCTTTTGATTGACGCCGTGCTCGCCGCCCTCATCCCGCCCGTCGGCGGCGAAGTCGAACAGGTTCCACACATGCGTGGCCCAAAGCCAAGGCCGCGCCTCGATGGCGTTAAGGAAGTGCTCGTGGTACACGCATTGGTAGGTCTCGCTGTAATCACCGCGCTCAGGCGTTGCCGTTTGGAATCTCGGGTTCGCGTCGGCTCCGTATTCAGAAAGTCCGATGCAGCGCTCCGGATATTTTGCGTGGTAGGCGTCGAGGAACTGCTCGTTTTGTATCAGTTCGCCCAGATACCAGCCAAAGTAAAGATTGTAACTGTTCAAATCGGGTATTACGAGCAGCGGGCTTTCGGGCTCGAGCATGAACACATTGGCCATCACCGTGGGGCGCGTGGGGTCAAGGCGGTGGCATAGCGCATTGAGCTGACGGTGGTTTTCTAAAATTTCCTCGGTCGCGCCCGTCACGGCGGTGATTTCGTTGCTCAACCCCCAGCAGACGATGGACGGATGGTTATAATTTTGAACAATCAGCTCCTCCATCTGGCTTAACGTGTTGGCACGGCCGCTTTGCATGTGCATGGTAATGTAGGGAATCTCCGCCCAGACTACGATGCCGTTTTTGTCGCAGAGATCGTAAAAATACTGATCATGTTGATAATGTGCCAGCCGCACGGTAGTAGCGCCGATCTCGCGGAGTATGGCCATGTCTTCCTCGTGCATGTCTGTTGTGAGCGCATTTCCCGCGCCGCGCCGGTCCTGATGGCGGCTGACGCCGCGAAGCGGATACGGCCGCCCGTTCAGTAAAAAGCCCTTTTCGGCGTCCATTTGAAAGGTACGGCAGCCAAAGCGGGCGCTTACACGGTCGCCGCTCTCCAATTCGGCGACGGCGGTGTAAAGAAACGGGTCGTTTATGCCATCCCACAGGCGCACCCGTTCCACGGAGATATTCACGCTCGCCTGCCCGTTTGTAATGACAGCCGCAGCCTCCTTTTCGCCCTCGATGCGGATGACTACGGATTTTCCTTACGCGTTATCCGCCCAAACGGTGACTTCAACTTCGGCATGGGTGTCCTCTACCTTGGGCGTCACACGGATACCCGGCGCACCGTAATGCCCTAAGGAAAAATGCGCATGCGGTACGTTGATGAGCCGTACCTCTCGGTATAGGCCACCGTAAAAGGTGAAATCCGCCCTCTGCGGGTACACGGAATCATTGTCGCCGTTGTCCACGGAAATGACCAAGGTGTTTTTGTCCGCAAGAGGGTCGGTGAGCTCTACGCGGAACGTCGAGTACCCGCCCTCGTGGCGGCCAAGCCTCTTGCCGTTGAGCCAAACCTCGGCGGTCATCGCTGCGCCTATAATTTCGAGCCAAGACTTGCCGCCCGGCTCAAGCTCCGGTCTTGTAAAGTCGTTGACATACCAGCAGGCACCTCGGTGATAATCGTTTCCACCGTCCTGCCCATCGATGGCGTTCCAGGTATGGGGGAGCGTAACGGGTATGGAGGCTGCTATGGAGGCTTCGCCGGCGGAAGCTGCGGTTTTTACAAACCGCCAGCCGTTGTTGAGTGGGGTGTTGTTTCGCATGATGCGTCTCCTTTCGGGCAATTTTTTGTCACTGACAATATAAAAAGTTGCTACAACGTTTAGAAGTCTGTGTTATGATAAGCGCATCAATGGGGGAATCGCCGTGGAGATTGCGCGCAATATCGAATTATTTCAGGAGTTGGTCGGCTGCGGCAGCAACATTTACACATGGTGTTACGACGCAGGAGGTCAGTTTGTGTCCTCCAATTGTCCGAACGAGGCGCTGCTGGCTTCCGTGTTTTCGCTTTTTG
>CAYNDC010000062.1:4317-7912 GCA_964396085.1 uncultured Clostridium sp.
GGGCCGGGAGCAGATGCTGCGGCTCGCGATTGACACAGATGCGCCGGTCGCCCTCGGCACTGCCATCGGGCTGATTTGGGTGGCGGCCTTTGAAAAAACGCAGGGGCGGCTCACCCGTGCCTATGTGATAGGCCCCATGCTTTTTTCAGATGTTACTACGCAAAGCGTGGAAAACGGGTTGAGCTATTACAAGGATATTGAAATCAGCCTGTCGTGGAAAAACCAGCTTCTCGACCTAATCCAAAAGGTCCCTGTCATTCCGAGCATCGTGCTTTCCCACTACGCGCTCATGCTGCATTACTGCGTGACGGGGCAAAAGCTTTCCATGAGCGACTTCAACTTTTTTGCGGCCTACGAGCCATCCTTCGCCAAAGGACCCGCGTGGTGCCACGACAGGCACAAGGTTTGGATGTCGGAACAGGCCATGTTGCAGATGGTGCGCAGCGGAAACCTCGACTATAAGGAAGCCTTATCCAAGGTGTTGTTAAGCAGCAATGGCACCCCGGTGCGCGGCAGTGACCCTTTAAGACAGGCCAAAGACTCGCTGATCGTGTTCATTGCCATCGCCTGCCGCGCTGCCATAGAGGGCGGACTTTCTCCCGAGGTAGCCTATCCTCTGGGCGACACCTACATCCAATCCGTCGAGGACGCGCGTACCTATCCCGATTTGACGCCCTTGGGAACCACGATGTACGACGACTTCGTGCGCCGCGTCAACAAATGCCGCGCAACCCCAAATCTTTCCCGCCATATCCGAAAATGCTGCGATTATATCGAAACGCACTTGGACAGTCAACTCCGCGCAAAGGACCTATCCGCCCTCGTGGGCTACACAGAATATTACCTTACACGCAAGTTCCGCGAGGAAACCGGAAGTTCCATCAACAACTACGTCAGGCTTGCAAAAATCGAGCAAGCCAAGTTCCTGCTTTCCACAACGGAAATGAGTGTCCAAGCAATCGCAGACCGGCTATCCTTTTCCTCCCGCAGTTATTTTTGCAGGGTGTTTCAGGAAACCGCCGGGGAAACACCGCGCCAATACCGAGAGGCGCAGCGACAGGCTTGACCCTTACAGTATAGGGAAGCTCAAAATCGTTCATAGCTAATTATTGCGGAAAACATGTAGATATTCGCTATGCTGTATGAGTTAAACAAATATTTGTCTACTTTTGGCAGTTTTTATCTTTTTGGATCGATAGATGGGATTCGCTGCGCATGCCCGTTTCCGGTTTTCCGCATGGGCGAACCAGCTTGGGCGATCCATGTTCTCGCTGATTCATAGGCATTGCCTGCATCGCAGCCCGACAAGCCGAAGGCCGCCGTATCATTCACAAAAAATTTGCGTAAACCTGAATATTTTTTTGTGGATTCTCTTGCACAACTGTGATAGACTTGACTTGCGGCAACATGTCGCGTTTTTTGGCCGCGTGAAAGGCGGCAAAGGAGCGCTTGTATGCCAATAGCCGGCTCGGGGAACAGTCCGTTCGCCTGCCGGTAGAGAAAAAAACAAAGGAGAAGTTTCTGATGAAAAACCTCAATAAGGGACTTGCGCTGATCCTCATCCTCGCGATGGCAATGGCTGCCGTGGGATGTGGCGCGCAGGGCGGGGTGTCCCCCACGCCCGCCACTACGCCGGACGTGCAGAGCACGCCCGAAACGCCCGTTGAATCGCCTGAAGCGCCGGCCGAAGCGCCGCGCGTTGCGCTGATTCTCGAAGGCGCCATCTCCGACATGAGCTGGAACGCCACCGCCTACAACGGCCTCAAGCAGATCGAAGAGCTCGGCGCGCAGATCCGCTATGTTGAAAACGTAGCCGCCTCCGCCGTGACCGATGCGATCCGCACCTTTGCAGAAGAGGGCTACAACGTCATTTTCCTCGCCACCAGCAGCTATGCTGACGCAGGCTCTGCCGCCGCTGCGGATTATCCTGATGTCCAGTTCTTTATGATTAACTCCGCCGTCGTCATGGACAACGTTGCTTCCTTCGCCATTCAGGATGCCCAACAGGGCTTCCTCATGGGCGCGCTTGCGGCTCTGTTGACCAAAACCGGCACCGTCGCCTTTGTCGGCGGCCTTGAAATTCAACCCATCCTTAACGGCGAGAAGGGCTTCGCGCAGGGCGTTGCCTACGTCAACCCCGACGTCAAGGTGCTTTCCCAAAAGACCGGCAGCATGGATGACGTCAACGCCGCCAAGAACCTCGCCAAGACCATGATCGGTCAGGGTGCGGATGTTGTCGCCCCCATGGCGAACCAGGCATCCCTGGGCGTAATGGAAGCGGCTGAGGAAGAGGGCAAGCTCGCCATCGGCTCCGGCCTCAATCAGGAGACGGTCGCCCCCAATGCGGCGGTGGTCGCCATCGTGAAGGATACCGCTATCGCTTACCGGGCGGCTTACCAGTCCTACCTGGATGGCACCATCCCCAACGAAGTCATCAAGATGGGCGCGGCGCAGGGCGTCGTGTACATCGGCGAGTATTACATCGAAGTACCCGAGGAAGTGAAGACCCAGCTTATGGAGATCTATCAAAAGCTTGCCGCGGGCGAAATCACCATCGATCTTTCCTAAGGACTTGAGCTCATGCCGGAGCGCGCCCCCGCGCGCTCCGGCATTCTTTCTAAACAGCCACCCGCTTCGCTTTTACTCGCGAGGGTGCGCTTTGGTCGTTGTTGTGCAAAGGAAGGGGAAGCTATGGCCGCAAACGGCATCGTTAAAAAGCTTGTTTCTTTTTTAAAGACCTTATATTTTCCGGTGCTGGCGCTGGCGGTTTCCCTCATAATCGGCAGCATCGTGATCGTGCTTACCGCCTCGAGCGGTCCCTTAGAGGCATACAAAGCCATGTTCAAAGGGGCGTTTGGCAGCATTAACGCATGGGATGAAACCATCGTAAAGGCCATCCCCTTCATGTTCACGGCTTTGAGCTTCGCCATCGCCCGGCGCTGCGGCATCATCAACCTCGGCGCGGAGGGGCAATTCCGCGTCGGTGCGCTGATGGCGACCATCGTGGGCGTCAGCTTTCCCGGGCTGCCGATGCTCGTCCATCTGCCGCTCACGCTGCTCGCGGGCTTTTTGGGCGGTGCGCTCTACGGTACGATTGTCGCTTTGCTTAAGAACCGCTTTGGCGCAAGCGAGCTGATCACCTCCATTATGCTCAACTATGTCGCCATCCAGATCATCAGCTTCTTCGTGACCGGTCCCATTAAGGATAGCGCTTCAAGCTCCTATCCGCAGTCGGCGCAGCTCCCCGTGAGCGCGCAGCTCCCGCGCCTGTTCGCGGGCAGCTTCCGCCTGCATTGGGGCTTTTTGCTCGTCATCGTCGCTATCGTGTTCTATTACATTTTCCTGTGGAAAACAACAAAGGGATTTGAGATGCGCGTGGTCGGCCTCAACCCTTCGGCCGGCGCTTACGCGGGCATGAGCATCAAGCGCTCAAGCCTTCTCTCGATGTTCCTTGCCGGCGGCTTCGCGGGGTTGGGCGGCTGTGTGGAAATCATCGGCGTGCAATATCGCTTGATGATGACCTCTTTCACCATTACCTACGGCTTCACGGGCATCGCCGTGGCGCTCATGGGCAGCAACAACCCGCTTGGCATCT
>CAYNDC010000063.1:0-7894 GCA_964396085.1 uncultured Clostridium sp.
TTACGCTGAGGGATGTCAGCTTGATTTATCATGAACGAAGCGGAGAAACGCCGGCTGTCGCAAACCTGTCCATGGATGTGCGGCGCGGCGAGTTTGTCTCCATCATTGGTCCGTCCGGTTGCGGAAAAACAAGCGTTCTTTCGCTGATTGCAGGGATCATCGAGCCTTCGTCGGGAAGCGTGCACACCGAGGGCTGCAAGCCCGGCTACATGCTCCAGCGCGACCATCTGCTCGACTGGAGGAACATCGAAGGAAACATCCTGCTCGGCCTTGAGGTGCAAAAGACGTTGACTCCCCAGACGCGTCGCGCTGCACTCTCTCTTTTGGACACCTACGGCCTTTCGGACTTTGCCCGGCATTATCCGCGCCAACTCTCCGGAGGGATGCGCCAGAAGGTGGCGCTGATCCGCACGCTCGCGACCGCAGCCGACGTGCTGCTGCTCGACGAGCCCTTTTCCTCGCTCGATTACCAGACGCGCCTGCGCCTGAGCGACGAGGTTTATGAGATCATTAAAAAAGAAAATAAAACCGCCATTTTGGTTACCCATGACATCGCGGAGGCCATTTCCATGAGCGACCGCGTGCTCGTGTTTTCCAGGCGGCCAGCCCAGCTTAACTATGAGCACAATGTTTTACTCAGCCAGGGAAGCACGCCCATCGCACGGCGCAACGCGCCGGAGTTCAAGGATTATTTCGATACGATCTGGAAGGAGTTGGATGTCGGTGAAGGATGAAAAAACGGCCTCTTATTCCAAAGAGCACACGGTTTTTCTAAAAAAACTTCAAAGTCGCGAACGCTTCGTGCGTTTCGCGCGCTACGCGCTGCTCATTGCGCTCATCGGCGCGTGGGAGCTTTTCGTGCAAATCGGCGTGATTGATCCGTTCATCAGCAGCTCGCCTGCGCGGGTTGCCGCGACCATCGCACGGCTCTATGCCGGCGGGCAGCTTTTCCTGCACATCGGCGTCACGCTTTTCGAAACGGTCATCGGTTTTCTGGCGGGTACGATGCTTGGCACCCTAACAGCGACTTTGCTCTGGTGGAGCCCCACCCTCTCCAAGATCCTTGACCCGTATCTGGTCGTGCTCAACGCGCTGCCAAAGATCGCGCTCGGCCCCATCCTCATCGTATGGTTCGGCGCTGGCGTAACGAGCATCATCGTCATGGCGCTGCTCGTTTCCCTTGTGGTGACGATCATGAGCGTGCTCGCAGGCTTTAACGAAATCACCGGCGAAAAGCAGTTGTTGATGAAAACCCTCGGCGCGACGAAGTTGCAGATTTTTAGTAAAGTCGTCTTCCCCGCCTCCATTCCAACGATCATGAATGCGTTAAAGCTCAGCGTCGGGATGAGTTGGGTAGGCGTGATCGTCGGGGAATACCTCGTCTCCAAGGCGGGGCTCGGATACCTGATCGTCTATGGTGGTCAGGTATTCAAACTGGACCTTGTGATGGCGAGCATCGTTGTGCTGTGCGTGCTTGCGGCGCTGATGTACTATGGCGTGGCGTATATGGAAAAGCGCCTCATATCGTGGCGCCTTCATGCGTAGGGGCGTTAGAACACAATGATCTTTGGGAAAATACCCGCCGGGCTGATTTCGAGCACAGCGACGGAGCGCTGCCGCCCCGCGCGCGGCTGCTTCGGGCTGCCGGGGTTAATCAAAAGAAGCGGTCCCTGCGCTTGGATCTCCGACACATGCGTATGCCCATAGAGCGCCGCTGCGCAATGGAGCGCCTCGGCGCGCTCTGCGAGCGCGTAGAGGTCCGCACCCACGCCGTACAGATGGCCGTGCGTTGCAAAAAGCCGCGTGTTTTCGAGCGTGATGACCGTTTCTGCAGGTAAAACCGAGCCGAAGTCGCAGTTGCCTCGCACAGCATACACGGGAACCCCGGCAAGCTGTTCGAGCGTGCGCGCATCAGCTGAAAAATCGCCCAGGTGGATCGCGCAGTCGATCTTCCCCACGGCCGCGAGAGCGAGGCGGATTTCGCTTTGTCCGCCGTGACTATCCGCCATGACGAGAACCCTCATCGGCTCAGCTCCTGCGCCTGCGTTTCCAACACCGCGCGCAGCGCCGTGAGCGCGCGCTTCCTGTGGCTCACGCCGTTCTTCTCATCAGCGCTCATCTGCGCGAAGGACTTGTCCAGCGGCGGATAATAGAACAGCGGATCGTAGCCGAAGCCGCCCTCCCCCCTGCGCGCATTGAGGAGCACGCCCTCGATCTCGCCGCGGCATACGAGCGGCTCTTCGCCACGCCTCGCGAGCGCCACGGCACTCACGAAGCGACAACCCCGCCTCTGCACGGGTACGCCCGCCATCGCCGCGAGCAGCTTATCGTTGTTCGCCTCGTCATCGTGTCCCTCGCCCGCGTAGCGCGCGCTAAAGACGCCCGGCGCGCCGCCAAGCGCGTCCACCGCGAGGCCGCTGTCGTCGGAAAGAGACGCGTCTGCCCCCGCGAGGGCGAGCACCTCCAATGCCTTCTTCAGGGCATTTTCCTCGAAGGTCGCGCCGTCCTCGACGACATCGATTGTGAGCCCCGCCTCGGACAACGAGAGGATTTCATCGAAATAACCGCCGAGAATCGCCTTGATCTCGGCGGTTTTGTGCGCGTTGTTGGTTGCGAGTATCAGCTTCATCGCTCTCTCCTTTGTAATGCAGTGGTCGTCTTTAGCGGAACTCGTTGGCGAACACGGGCGCTGCCGCGTCGAACTCGTAGGGCTTGCCCTCGACCATAATCTCCAGCCGCGCGACGTCCGCGCTATCCCGCAGCGTAAAGAACAGCGTTTCATACGCGGCCTCGATCAGCCCCTCGGTATATTGCGCGCCGAGGAACTCGCCGCTCAAATCCACGGTGGCGACGCCCTGCTCCATCTTGAGGGAGAGCAGCGCCGTTCCCTCCGGGAAGCATCAGCGCAAGCCGTCCGCTGCCGGCCCCTCGATCAGCTCCCGCACGATTGCCTCCGCCTCGGTCGCGCCAACGATATAGCGTGTGACGGGGACGTTCAGGCTGCCGGAAACGTTGGGAAAATAAAGCGTGACCGCCGTTGCGCCCTTCGTCGAGGCGCTGACCTCCCCGTCCTCGGCATTGAGCGAAAAAGGCTCCATCGCCTCTGTCAGGCGCGTTCCGTTAGGAAGCTCGCTGACCTTCTTTCCGTTGACGGTGATGCTCACGCGATCGATACGCGTGAATTCTGCGAGCGTGTTCACGATGGCGGCAACCATCGCCCGTTCGCTTTGCGCATCCGCGTGCGCGCTCAACCCGACGAGATCCACCGTTGCGATGCCGTCATCCCCGATGCGCAGCGTGCAGCTCGTGCCCTCGGGGATCAGCGCGTTCAGGCCCATTCCGCCGATGCTCGCGCGGTTTTCGGGCGTATCGACCAGGTAACCCAGCGCTGCTTTGCCGATGCCCTCCTCCCAGGGAATGCCTCGCATCACCGGCACGACGAAGCCGTCGTCCGAAAGGTAATACAGGATGGTTTGCCGCAGGCCCGTGTAGCCTTCCGCGCTGCCCGCGGAGGATTCCTCGGCGGGGTCCTCGATGAAATCATCCGTGCCGGCGCAGGCGGCGAAGCACATCAAAAACGCTATGATGAGCGCGAGCGCGGCCGGGAAGCGCAATGCTTTTTTCATGGTGTCCCTCCGTTTGCATGATACCTATCCTTATTCCGCAAACATCGGGATCATTCACGCGGACTATGCCCCCTGCAGGCGCTTTATGAGCGTTTCATCCGGCGTGACATACAGCGTGCGGTTGGTCGAGTAGATCACCATGCCGGGCTTCGCACCCGCGGGTTTTTTCACAAATTTTCGCGGCGTATAATCGACGGGTACGTTCTCGCTTCCGCGCGCTTTGCTGTAGAAGGCCGCGAGCGCCGCCGCCTCAAGAAGCGTCCGCTCCGGCACATTTCCCTCCTTGCGGATGATGACGTGGGAACCCGGGATGTTCTTCGCGTGCAGCCAGGTTTCGTTGGGGAGCGCGGTTTTGAGCGTGAGCGCGTCGTTTTGCCGGTTGTTTTTGCCCACAAGCAGCTCGATCCCATCGGAGGAGACAAAGCGCCACGGCTTCGAAGGGGGCAGCTTTTGCTTTTTACGCTCGCCCTTTTCCTTTTTGATGTACCCCTCGGCGCGCAGCTCCTCGAGAAGCTCCTCAAGTTCATTTTGCGCGGTGCAGTTGCGAAGGTTTTCCAGTTGCCCTTCGAGATAAGCAAGCTCCGCGAGCGTCTCCTCCCGCTGCACGAGCGCCATTTCGCGCGCTGCCTTTTGCTTTTGGTATTTGCGATAATACCGCTGCGCATTCTCACCGGGCGACAGCCGCGCATCCAGCGGGATGAGCGTCTCCTCCGGCGGTTCTGTGTAATAGTTGAGTACGGCGGCCTCGCGCGCTCCCGGCTTCAATTGATGGAGGTTCGCCGTGAGGAGCTCGCCGAAGAGCCGGTCTCGCTCCATAGACTCCGCGCTGTTGAGAGCGTTCGCGTAGAGAGCGAGCTTCTTGGCGCAGCGTTCGATGTTGTTTTGAACCACCTTGCGCGCCCCCGCGCCATGCCGCGTGATCCAGGCCGTTCCCTCGCGCCGGGAAAAGAGCGCGTCGTACGCCTCCCCCATCGAGTCCATGCGCTCCACGCGCACTTCCGCAGCCAGCAGAGGCAGCACGTCATGCGCCTGCCCTTGGTCATCGAGCAGCAGACAAACGTCCCGCCGGTGCTCGAACTCGTCAAAAAAGGCGCGAAGCCCCATAACTCCATAGGTTTCGACCAGGGCGCGCGCCGTTTGGATGGAAATGCCAAAAAACGCCTGGGAAAGCGCCTTTTCCGGGCTTTGCACGCCGGAGAGTGCCAAGAGGAACTCCTCCTTTGAGGCCGTGCGCGGATCGCGCTTATCCTGCGCGGGCGGCGGCGCATAGGGAAGCCCCGGCAATATCGGGCGCACGCCGGACATCGAAACGCCCACGCGCTTGATCGAATCGACGACCGTACCTTCCCCATCCACGAGGATGAGGTTCGAGTGCTTGCCCATCAATTCGCAGTACAGCGTAAAGCGCGCGGGATCGCCAAGCTCGCTCACGGCCTCGATGCCAATGGCGAACACGCGATCCATATTCTCCTGCTCAAAAGAGGTGAGCCTGCCGCCGGTGATGCGCTTTCTCAGCAGCATGCAAAAGGCCGGCGCGTCGGCGGGGGATTGCTTTTTGCTCTGCGTTAGCTGCACCCGTGCGCCGGCTGCCGAGGCGTTGAGGAGCAGGCGGTAATTCTCCCCGTTATTGCGAACGGCGAGGAGCAGCTCGTCCCTCTCGGTTTGCTGTATTTTATCGATCCTGCCGCCGGCGAGCGCGCTTTTGATTTCGAGCGCCGCCGCGTAGAGGGAAAGTCCGTCCATAGGCATATCAATCTCCGATGATGGTGTTGCGAAGGATGCCGATCCCTTCGATTTCGACCTCCACAACATCCCCGCGCTGCATGGGGCCGATGCCCTCCGGCGTGCCTGTGGCGATAACATCACCCGGCAGCAGAGTCATGCAGGCAGACATGTAACAGATGAGTGTATCGATGTCGTGCGTCATCAGCGAAGTCGATGAACTCTGTCGCACCTCGCCGTTGAGTCGTGTTTGAAGGGCCAAATTGCCCGCGTCAAGCTCCGTCTCAATCCACGGGCCGAGGGGACAGAACGTATCGAACGCCTTGCCGCGCGTCCATTGGGGATCCCCCTTTTGGATATCGCGTGCGGTGACGTCGTTAAGGCAGGTATAGCCCAGGATATACTCCCCCGCCGTGCCCGGGGCGACCTTGTGCGCGCGGCGCTTGATGACCACGCCCAGCTCCCCTTCATAATCGAGCCTGTGGCTGAGGGAGGGATAGACGACTTCATCCCCGGGGCCGATGACACAGGTGCTCGGTTTTAAGAAGAGCAAGGGTTCGACAGGGTGGCCCTCCTGCATTTCCTGTGCGTGTGCCCAGTAGTTCTTGCCTACGCACACGATCTTCGAGGGTTCACACGGCGCGAGCAACTTCACCTCTTCCAGCGCATAGCGCCGTCCGTCCGGCACAATTTGCTCAAAGGGCTTGTCCATGAGGCGAATAATCGTCTCCCCCGCAAGGATGGCGTAAAAGTCCTCCCCGTTCGCGCTGGCTCTTGTGAGCTTCATAAAACCTCCGCTGCTACATCATTTCAAGCGTTCGGCATGACACTTCGTAGGCTGTGCGCTGTTCCTGTGTTCCATCGGCAAAGCGCTTTGTGTATTCCCGGCTCTGGAGTCTCCCCGCGAGCCGCAGGCGCGTGCCCGGCGCAAGCTCGGCGGCCATGTGCGCCTCTCTTCCCCAGGCGATGCAAGGAATGTAATCCGAGCGGCCGTAGGCGCGGTTCACCGCGATGAGCAAGTCTGCGATTTCGCGCAAAAAGGGCGTCGTGCGAAACACCGCCCGCTTGCACAGCGCCCCTATGAGCGTAACCTCATTTTCGGGCAGGGCCTCCTCCGGCGCATCCTCAATATAACGCGCAAAGAGCGTGATTGCAAGCCTGTTCGCATCGCCCTCGCGCATGTTATAGGAGCGCACCTGTGCGCGCAGCGCGACCTTCTCCAGCCCATATACGCCATCGAGCAGCCGCCCCGGCACGGATAACGGCAGCAGGTCAAGCGAGCCGCTGGTCCGCTCGACGAGCAGCCTCCCGGTATAAATGGTTTCTCCGCGCATAACGTGGTCCGCCTCGAGCGCACCTTCAAGTGCGCCCGTCATGCGCGCGATGTTGCAAGATGCGTAGTACTCCATACATTGTCCCCATCTGTGTGATGGTTAAAGGTATGTTTCCCACACGCCTGTTATGAATCCGCCTTCCTATAGGCGGCGGTCACCACATCGTCGAGCATCGCCATCACGAGCAATGTCCCTTTGCCCGCGCGCAGGTCGATGCGCACGCTTTCAGTATCAAACTCCGTCTTTTGCCCATGGAATTGCTCCACGATAAAGGGATAGGGCATCGTCACATGCATCGCCGCCGCGATACGCGTCCCGTTGCTGCCGTTCTTTTTGAAATCGAAGGTCTTGAGGCCCTTGCCGTTGCGGCCCTGCACCTCGTACTCAAACACAAAGCTGCGCTTGGCGTAGCCTCGTTCGGTCATCGTCACAATTTCGCCCTCGTCCGGGATCTGTGCGCAATAGACCACTTCGTCCCCCGCATCGAGCTTGATGCATTTGACGCCCGCGGCGACGCGCCCCATCTCCGGGATCGTGTGCGTTTCAAAGCGAATGCTCATGCCAAGGCGCGTGATGAGTAAGGTCGTATATCCTTCGCTGCGCATCCTCTCCACACCCAGAAGCTCGTCGCCATCTTTTAAGGAAACCGCCTGCACCTTGCGGTTGCGCGTCGCATACTGCTCGGCCGCGGTGCGCTTAATGCCGCCTGCTTTCATGAAGAACAAAAGCTGGCCCTCGTTCTCCTCCTCGAGGCAGGAGACAACGCGCTCCCCGCTCTCAAGCGTTAAAATGGCGTTTAGGTTGGCCGGCTTGCCGCCTGCCTTGGTTTCCGGAATATCGGCGACCGGCAGCGTGAATAAGGCGCCGAGGTTTGTGAACAGGCGGATGCGTTTATCCGTCGAAAGCGTCCATACGCAAAGCGCGCGCTCCCCTTCGCCAAGAATGTTCTGCCCGCCCCCGTTCTTGGCCGGAACCCGGCGGAACTTATCCCCCTCGAGCAAGGCGATCGTCACATCCTCAACGACCTTGAGCTCCTCCTGAATCTGGATTTCGATCTCGGCCCCGTCATCCCGCACGAGCGCGGTTTTGCGCGGCAGGGCGTAGCGATCGCGGATTTCCATGAGCTCCTCACGGATGACCTCATGCAGCTTCTGCGGGGAGGCGAGGATGGCATTGAGGTCAGAGCCCATGGCCCAGCAGCTCGTGACGCGG
>CAYNDC010000064.1:0-7790 GCA_964396085.1 uncultured Clostridium sp.
GTCATGTTCGAAGTTGGGGCGCTCAAACTGCGTCTGCGGCAGACGCAGTTTGAGCGCCCCAACTTCGAACATGACCATCCATTGATCCCAGTAAGTTTCAAGGATGGCGCGCAGCGTGGGGTCATCTAGGCAGCCCTCGGCGAAGAGCACGGCATGCAGCTTGCGCCGCACGGGGTCATCCAGAAGCGCTTGGATTAGGCGCAGCAGTTGAGGGAGAGACTCCTCCTCGCGAGCGACGCCCTCCACCCAGTTCAGGAGGGACTCGCTCACGAAATCGCAATGCGCGCGTGCGACATCGGCGCTGAGTGCTTCTTTGGTTGGGTAGTAGGCGATCTCCGATGCGGCGGCGATGTCGTTGAGGCTCGTGCCGTGCACGCCGGTGCACGTGAACAGCGCGGATGCCGTCACAACGATTTTTTCGCGGACGCTGTCGTATCCCTCGTGCTTGCTGCGCATGCGTTATGCCCCCCTTAGATCTATGGCTCCAGTATAATTTGCGCCTGTGAAAAAGGCAATCCTAAAAGCCGTGTATACATGTTTTTTGTTGTGCATGTATATCTTTTTCAGAGGGTTGAAAGATGCCGGAAAAGGGAGTAAATTTAACTTTGGCAGGGGATGTTCGAGCCTGTTCACATTTCTTTGGAGGGCTGAAATATGCAGATCGTGACAATGGGCGTTGCGGGGACGATGGAGTCGAGCGACATCTTCGTTCGTATCGAGCCAGGCCGACAGGAGGGTGTTTGCCTCACGCTGACCAGCGCCGTGAAAAAGCAGTTTGGCAAGCAGATCGAGAAGGTGATTCGCGGCACGCTGGAGGAGCTTGGCGTAACGAGCGCTCAGGTAGATGCCGTGGATAAGGGCGCGCTCGACTGCACCATCGCGGCGCGCGTCAAAGCGGCTGCTTTTCGCGCTGCCAAGAGCGAGGCCTACTCTTGGGAGGTAAAGAGATGAAACTAAGACGCAGCATGCTGTTCGTGCCGGGCAACAACCCCGGCATGGTGCGCGATGCGCATATTTACGGTTCTGACGCGATCATGTTCGATCTTGAGGATTCCGTTTCCATCAATGAGAAAGACAGCGCGCGCTTCTTGGTGTACAGCGCGCTCACGCAGCTCAGTTACGGCACAAAGGAGCTTGTGGTTCGCATCAACGATCTATCGAGCGGCCTGGGCATACAGGATCTCGAGGCGATCGTTCGCGCGCAGCCCGATGTTGTTCGCCTGCCCAAAACGGAGAGCGCCAAGGATGTGGCGGATTGCGAGCGCGAGATTGAGCGCATTGAGCGAGAAGCCGGAATCCCCGTGGGCAAAACCCGCATGATGGCAGCGATCGAGAGCGCGGCGGGTGTGCTCAACGCCAAGGAAATCGCCTTTTCCTCCAAACGTCTCGTAGGCATCGCTTTGGGGGCGGAGGATTATGTGACGGACCTTAAAACCACGCGTAGCGATGGCACGGAGTTATTTTTTGCTCGCTGCATGATCCTCAATGCCGCGCGTGCCGCCGGGATCGATGCCATCGATACCGTTTACACAGACGTCAACAACGAGGAGGGGTTCCTCGCGGAGGCGGAGTTGATCCACAAGCTCGGCTTCAACGGGAAGAGCGTCATCAACCCACGCCAGATTCCGCCGCTGCACATGGTCTTTATGCCTAAGGCGAAGGATATTGAAAAAGCCCGCGCGGTCATCGAGGCGAGTCAGGAGGCCGCACGCCGCGGCAGCGGTGTCGTCGCGCTCAACGGCAAGATGATCGATAAGCCTATCGTGGAGCGCGCGCTCTATCTGGTTCAGCTTGCCGATGCGGCAAACCGGACGCCCATCCAGGAGGTTTGAACATGCCAAACATCGATATCCGCTCCATTCCCCATATCGAAGAAATCACAGCGCAGCATGGCGCTTTTTCCGGCGCGCCTGCCAAGCGCACCGAAACGTTCATCGAGCGGATGAACTCCAGGAACAAGGTTGTCGCGAGCATCGAGGAGGCCATTTGCCTTTCGGGACTTCGGGATGGCATGACGATCTCCTTCCACCACCATTTCCGCAACGGCGACTATATCGTGAATATGGTGCTCGATGAAATCGCGCGCATGGGATTCCATAATATCTGCGTTGCCGCGAGCTCGCTCACCGATATTCATGAACCGATGATCGAACACATCAAAAACGGCGTCGTTACCCACATCGAAACCAGCGGCCTTCGCGGCAAGCTGGCGGAGGCCATCTCGCGCGGGCTGATGGATAGCCCCGTCGTTTTCCGTTCCCACGGCGGCCGTGCGGCGGCGATCGAATCCGGCGAGCTGCACATCGACGTGGCCTTCCTCGGCGCGCCTTCGTGCGACCCCTATGGCAACGCCAACGGTTACAGTCGGGATGATGAAAACGCCTCAAGCTGCGGGAGTCTGGGCTATGCCAAGCTCGACGCGCTCATGGCTGATCAGTGTATCATCCTCACGGACCGCATCGTCCGTTTCCCCAACGCGCCCTTTGGCATTCCGGAGAGCAACGTCGACTATGTCGTCAAGGTTGATAGCATTGGCGATCCCAAAGGCATCATGAGCGGCGCGACTCGCTTCACAAAAAACCCGAAGGAGCTGTTGATCGCCAAGACCACGGCGGATGTCATTGAAGCGAGCGGCTATTTCTACGATGGCTTCTCCATGCAGATGGGCTCCGGCGGCGCGAGCCTCGCCACCGCTCGGTATTTGCGGGAGAAGATGATCGCGGGCAACATCAAGGCGCGCTTCGCTCTGGGAGGCATAACCGGCCAAATCGTAGAAATGCATGAGGAGGGGCTCATCGACAAAATACTCGACGTGCAGAGCTTCGACCTGATTGCGGCGAACTCGCTCAAGAATAACCGCTTCCACCAGCAGATCGACGCATCGTTCTACGCGAGCTATCTGAACCGTGGCGCGGCCGTGAACCAGCTTGACTTTGTTGTGCTTTCGGCACTTGAGATCGATACGGAGTTTAACGTCAACGTGCTCACTGGTTCCGACGGCGTGATCCGCGGGGCTATCGGCGGCCACCCCGATACGGCGGCTGGCGCGAGTCTTTCCATCGTCGTCGCCCCGCTGACCCGCGGGCGCATTCCAAGCATTGTGCGCCGCGTGAACACCATTGTCACACCCGGCGCCGCGGTGGATGTGGTCGTGACGGATCAGGGCATCGCCGTTAACCCGGCGCGTAGCGATGTGAAGGAGAAGCTTGAAGCTGCAGGTATTCCCGTGACGGACATCGAAAAGCTGCGTGAACGCTGCGAGAGCATCGTGGGCGTGGCGGAACCCATCCGATATCAAGAGAGGATCGTTGGCATTGCGATGTATCGCGACAACACGGTGATCGATCTGATCCACCAGATCGACGAGGACTCCGATGGAGCTTGAAACCGGCGCGCTTAACGCCGCGCGGGAAAAGGAGATTCGCTCGTTCCTTGAGGAACGCGGCCTGACGATGGAGGGCGGCGCGGATTACTGCGCCGTCCTTCGCATGAGCAACGGGCGCGTGGGTGCCTGCGGCTGCCTCGATGGGAGCGTACTCAAATACGTTGCGGTGGATCCGGCGGCCGAGGGGGAAGGCGCTGCGGCTGCGATTGTCTCAGACCTTGTGAACTTCGCCTGTCGGATGGGCCGCGAGCGCCTGTTCCTCTTCACAAAGCCGGGGAACGAGGCGATGTTCCACTCGCTGGGGTTCTATCCCCTTGCCCGTACGGCAGACGCCGTCATGCTGGAGAACAGGAAGGATGGCATCGAGCGCTTTATCGCTTCCCTCCCGAAGTTTGAGGGCACCAAAGGCGCTTGCGTCGTAAACTGCGATCCGTTCACGCTGGGACATCGCCACCTCATCGAAACAGCGTCCGGGGCGTGTGATTTCCTCTATGTGTTCGTCGTGAGCGAGGACGCCGCCCATTTCCCCGCGAAGAAACGCTACGAGCTTGTTCTTCAAGGAACGGCGGATATCAAAAACCTCTGCGTCGCACAAAGCGAACATTACCTCGTGTCCCGTGCAACCTTTCCGGCCTATTTTATCAAGGACCGTGTGCGCGCTGAGGATGTGCGAAGTGAGATGGACATCGCCGTGTTCGCCTCGCGCATCGCGCCGGGGCTCGGCATCACGCGCCGCTTCGTTGGCACAGAGCCGTTCTGCAAAGTGACGCGCGCGTACAACGATAAAATGCGGGAGAGTCTACCGGGCTACGGGATCGAATTCATCGAGATTCCGCGCAAGGACGATATCTCAGCGAGCGCCGTGCGCCGAGCTCTCTCGGTGGGCGATTTCCGGGAGATCGCCAAGCTCGTGCCGAAAACGACATATGATTATCTCAAAAACCTCTCTTGAGGAGATTTTACGCTGCCGCGAGCAGCGTGCCGCCCGGCAAAGGGAGCTGATCGCATGCTATGGGATGCCCGTAGCGTGCTTTACGATGAACATTCCGGGCGAAGTGAAGCATACATTGCTCATCGAGTTTGCGTTTCGCGAGGGCCTTAAGCGCTTTGAGGCCTTGATGCCTGCACCCGCGGCACGCGCGGTATCTTGCGTACATACCGGCTGCGAGGCGCTTTTGGCTTATGATCTCGATGCTGCACACATCAAAAAGGCGGCGCTTGCCATCGAGCAAACGGATGCCGTCGGGCGCCTGTACGACATCGATGTGATCGATGCCGCGGGGGAGAAGCTCTCGCGTACGTTTGGGCGGAAATGCCTCATCTGTGGAGGTCCGGCGGCCGCATGCGCGCGCAGCCGTGCACACGGGCTAGATGCGCTGCTCGCACAAACAAATGCATTGCTCCAAGATTTCGCCGCGCGCACCCTTGCATCTCATGCGCATGAGGCTCTGCTTATCGAGGTGGACGCAACGCCCAAGCCCGGTCTTGTCGATGGCAGCAACTGCGGCGCGCACCGCGATATGGATCGGTTAAGCTTCCATCAAAGTGCCGTTGCACTTCGTCCGCATTTCCAAAACATGGTACGCGAGGCGCTTGGCTATGACGGATCGCCTGAATCGCTCATGCAAGCGCTGCGCAAAGAGGGGCTTGCGGCCGAGCGGGCAATGCTTGCTGTGACCAACGGGGCCAACACGCACAAGGGCGCGATCTACTCCATGGGACTCGCGCTCGCAGGAGCGGGGATTTTTCTCACAACGGGGGAGAACGCGCTTACGGCTGCAGCCCGTTTGGCGCAGGGGGGGCTCCCCGGCGTGCTCGAGAGGGCGCTTGAAGCGCCCATCACCAACGGAGAGCGCGTGTTTGCTAAAACCGGCGCATTGGGCGCACGGGGGCAGGCGGCCGAGGGATTCCCCGCGGCACGCCTTGCCAAAGCTGCGCTCGAAGGCTTCCTTGCGCAAGGGTACTCCGTGCAGGATGCGGCGGTATTGACGCTGCCTATCATCATGGAAGAGCTTACAGACACCAACCTTCTTCACCGTGGCGCAGAAGAGGGCTTGCGCTTCGCACAGAAAAGCGCGGCCCGCGTCAACGCGTTGCCTGAGGAGGAACGCTTTGCCGCCCTGCGTACCCTCGATGAGGCATTCATCGCACGCAACCTAAGCCCCGGCGGCTGCGCGGATGTGCTGTCGCTGGCGCTCCTTTTGCATGCACTGGAGGAACACGTGGCACTATAAAGGGCGAACCCGGTGAAGTGAACCTGCATAATTCTCCCGCCGATGGAAAAGCATAACCAAACACAAGGGCGTAGGGGGGACGGCGGTTTGGAACATGTGCTCGGCATGAACATTCACCGGAAGGAAGCGTGGGACAAGGTTGCAGGAAGAGCGCGCTATACGGATGATTTTTCGGCGGCCGGCCACTATTGCGCCCGGCTTTTAACGAGTCCGCATGCCCACGCGCGCATTGTGAACATCGATGTATCCCAAGCGCTCTGCGTGACGGGTGTGAAGGCGGTCTTGACCGGGCAGGACTGCGAGGCGCTCTTTGGCCCGTTACTTGCCGACAGGCCCGCGCTCGCGCGGGAGGTGGTGCGCTATGCGGGCGAACCCGTCGCGCTGGTTGTCGCAATCGACGAAGCGTCTGCCGCCCTTGCCGTACGGTGCATCAAAGCCACCTACGAGCCGCTGCCGGCTCTGCTTGCGCCTTCGCAATCCCTGGCGTTCGGCGCGCCGCTCATCCACCCTAAACTCTCCGATTATAAACGTGAAACTGAGGATGTTCTGCCGGAGTTCGGCACGAACGTCGCCAGCCGTTTTCGCATTCGCAAAGGCAACGCACATGATGCGTTTTCCCTCTGTGCCGCCGTCGTAGAAAAGCGCTTTACTCTGCCGCCCTCCGACCATGTCGCTATGGAGGTGCGCGCCGCGCGTGCTGAAATAGGGGCGGATGGCGGGGTCATCATCTCCACTTCCTCACAGGCTCCCTTTACGGTTCGCAAGCAGATCGAGAATGGGTTTGCGGTTCCTGCTGGCAACATTCAGGTACGCGTGCCATTCGTGGGGGGAGGATTTGGCGGCAAGGCGCCCGTCGTTCTTGAGATACTGGCTTATCTCGCCTCGAAAAGCGTCGGCGGGAGACCTGTACGCGTCATCCTCACGCGAGAGGAGGACATGGCTTCGATGCCCGCGCGCCTCGCGCTCGAGGCCGTCGTTCGCATTGGCGCAGACGCGCAGGGGTTCATCCGCGCGGCGGAAATGACCTATCATCTCGATTGCGGCGCGTATGCGGACATTGCCCCCAACATGGCCAAGGCCATTGCGGTCGATTGTACAGGGCCGTATCGCATCGACAACATCACATGCGACTCGCTGTGCGTCTATACCAACCACACGTTTGCCACCTCGTACCGCAGCTTTGCGCACGAATCCTTTACGTTTTGCCTTGAGCGCACGATGGATGCTCTCTCGCGCGCTCTCTCGCTCGATCCCTTGGTCTTTCGCTTGCAAAACGCCATTCGACCGGGTGATTCCACGCCTTCGGGAGTTCTCGTTACGCCTAGCCTTACGGGGGATTTGCCGCAGTGCATCGAGAAGGTCGGGCGTCTGGCGCATTGGCGAAGCGGCGCTCCGGTGCAGACCGGAAAAAATATCGTGCGTGCCCAAGGCGCAGCCTGTTTTTGGAAAACCACAAACTCACCTACCAATGCTGTTTCCGGCGCGTTTCTTACCTGCAACCCCGATGGCAGCGTGAACCTCATCACGGGCGTTGTGGAAATGGGCTCCGGCGGCCATACCTGCCTTGCGCAAATCCTTGCCGAACGGCTCAAGATGGACCCTTCTCAGGTGCATATCGTCTCGAGTGTCGATACGCGCGCCGCACCTGAGCATTGGAAAACGGTCGCCAGCCTCACCAGCTATATGGCAGGTCACGCAGTGCTGCGCGCGGCGGATGACCTGATCGACCAAATCAAACGCAACGGTGCGGCGGCACTTGGCTGTGGGGAGGAGGATGTTGAGGTGGCAGGCGGGCGTGTATTTGCGCGTCAGGATCCCGTGCGATTCATCGCGCTCAAGGCGCTTGCGCAAGGCTATCTCTCACCCGCGGGCACATCGATCGGAGAGCCGGCGCTCGGACGCGGCGGCTTCATGCTCAAGGGGCTCACGCAGCTCGATCCAGTGACAGGCAAGGGGAAAACCGGCCCGCAATGGACGCTTGGCGCGCAGGTCGTGGAGGTGGAGGCCGACCTTGCGGCGTTTACCTATCGCATCCTTACCGCATCCACGGTGATAGACGTCGGCCGCGCGGTCAACCCCGAGGCCATGCGCGGGATGATCGCGGGCGGCATGACGATGGGCCTGAGCCTCGCGAGCCGGGAGGGAACTTCCTACGACGCAGAGGGCGTGCC